>NZ_JBWKMK010000045.1:0-25954 GCF_056431365.1 Acinetobacter seohaensis | reverse complement strand
GAAAATGTATATCGTTGGCAGAAGAAATTATTTAGACCAGTTATCAAAAACTTCATTGATGACTTTATTCTCGATAAAAATCATCTGCTACCACAGAGAATCTATAAATAATAGTGCGTAAGTCCTAGTAATTTTAATTGATGTGTAAATTCGAGTACTGACTTTTTGAAGTACACACCAAAAGAGCGCATTACGCGCTCTTTTGATTTACATCTGCTTAGAATATTTTAGTAGTCAAAACTAAAATATTCTGGTGCTAATGCAGTCATGGTTTTAGATGGATTAACCATTGCTTCTGCATGACCTTGAGTACGTGGCAATAAACGCTCAAAGTAGAAATCGGCAACTTTGATTTTGGCTTTATAGAACTCAGGTGTTTCCTGACCATTGCCTTCAGCCAATTTGGTCGAAGCCACAGCCGCTTGTTGCGCCCAGAAATAAGCCATCATGACATAACCAGAGAACATCAAGAAGTCCACTGAAGCACTGGATACGATGTCACGGTCTTTACGAGCTGCCAACATAATGCGCACGGTTAATGCGTTCCATTGAGCACATAGCTTGGTTAAGTCCCATGCAAAACGACGCATGTATTTGTTACGTGCATGTTGACTACAGAATTTCAAAATTTCAGCGGTGTAGTCACGAATCACTTTGCCCTTAGAGCTTAACAACACTTTGCGACCAATCAAGTCGAGCGCCTGAACGCCAGTTGTACCTTCATACAGGGTAGAAATACGTGAATCACGTACAATTTGCTCCATGCCCCATTCTTTAATATAGCCATGACCGCCGTACACTTGCATGCCGTGGTTGGCAGCTTCATAACCCATTTCAGTTAAGAAGCCTTTTAAGATTGGGGTATAGAAACCTAAATGGTCATCATGCGCTTCAAAAGCAGCAGTATCACCACGCATTAAAGCGTCGTTCATTTTATCTGCCAATTGTGCAGCATGATAAATCATGGCACGACCACCTTCTGCCACGGCTTTTTGCGTTAAGAGCATACGACGTACATCGGCGTGGTGAATGATTGCATCAGCTACTTTTTCAGGGTCTTTTTTACCTGAAAGCGCACGCATTGACATACGTTCTTTGGCATACGGTAATGCACCTTGGAATGCCAATTCTGCATGGCAAATCCCCTGAATTGCTGTACCAATACGTGCAGTATTCATAAAGGTAAACATGGCATGTAAGCCTTTGTTTGGTTCACCAATCAAATAACCCACGGCATTGTCAAAGTTCAGGACTGCAGTTGCAGACGCGCGAATCCCCATTTTGTGTTCAATAGAGCCACAAGTGACAGGATTACGCTCACCCACCGTACCTTCTGCTGTTGGCAAGAATTTCGGTACGATAAATAATGAAATACCTTTTGTGCCTGCAGGCGCATCTGGGAGGCGTGCTAACACAATATGAATGATGTTTTCAGTCAGGTCATGTTCGCCTGCAGAAATAAAGATTTTGGTACCTGAAATCGCATACGTACCATCGGCTTGTGGTTCTGCTTTGGTTTTTACCTGACCTAAGTCGGTACCACATTGTGGTTCAGTCAAACACATGGTGCCTGACCAAGTACCTGCAACCAAGTGCGGTAAATAGGTATCTTTTTGCGCGTCTGTACCAAATTGCATAATGGTGTTGATACAACCCACGCTTAAACCTGGATACATTTGGAATGACCAGTTTGCAGTACCCATCATTTCAGATTTAATGAGGTTTAGCGACATTGGCAGGTTTTGACCGCCGTATTGTTCAGGATAAGACAGACCTTGCCAGCCACCTTGCACAAATTGGTCATAGGCTTCTTTAAAGCCTTTCGGTGTGGTCACATTGCCATTTTCAAAATGAGGTGGTGTTTCAAAAAGTATGCTGAAACAAAGCAGGTTGAATTTTGATAAAATAGAGAAATGCGAATAACTCTAGAAATCAAATGTCCAACCTGCCTCAGTGACAGTATAAAGAAAAATGGCATCAAAGTAGATGGGAAACAAAACTATCAGTGCAAAGACTGTAAACGTCAGTTTATTGGTGACCATGCTCTGAGCTATCTAGGATGTCATTCAGGCATTACTCGAAAAATATTACAGTTGATGGTCAGAGGTAGTGGTATACGAGATATCGCTGAAGTTGAGCGAATCAGTATCGGTAAAGTTTTACGTACTTTAACCGAATCGACCTACCAAATTCAGCCTAAACAAAGTCATTATGAGTCTCTTGAAGTTGATGAGTTTTGGACTTTTGTGGGAAATAAAAATAATAAACAATGGCTTATTTACGCCTACCATCGAGAAACAGGTGAGATTGTTGCTTATGTTTGGGGTAAAAGAGACTTAGCTACAGTTCAACGATTGAAGGCAAAGCTTAAACAATTAGGTATTCACTACACCCGAATTGCAAGTGATCATTGGGACAGTTTCATAACTGCTTTTAAAAACTGCAAGCAAAGTATTGGTAAATTTTTTACTGTAGGTATTGAAGGTAATAATTGCAAAATAAGGCATCGAATTAGGCGCGGTTTTAGAAGGAGTTGTAATTTTTCAAAAAAGATTGAAAACCATTTTAAAGCTTTCGACTTAACCTTTTTTTACATCAATAATGGCTTCATTTAATGTCAGCATACTTTTTGAAACACCACCCAAAATGACAGCCTTCTTCATCGCCTGATTGATTAAGAGGAGAAAGTACATTTTCACAGAAATCTGCTGCACCTTCCAAAATCATATCGACTGTATCTGCGTCCGCAAGTTCACCGTTAGAAAGATTTTTGTAGTGGGTCGGGTAATCAAGCACTTCGTTCATTAAGAAACGAATATCGTGTAATGGGGCTTTATATGCTGGCATAGTCTTAATCCTAATTTAGAAATAGTTTTGGATTATCTGTATCGATATGTTGATTATTCACACTCATGATCAAAAAACATTGATAAGAATAGCGAATAAAAATGTCAGAAATGCGAATAGTGAAAATTATTCACCTTACAAAAACGAATGAAGTGTTATGTTACAATGTATCATAATCTGTACGTTTGAACAGACCAATCTATAATGAATATAAGGTGTTTAGCAATGAAGATACAATTAAAATATTTATCTTTATGTCTTTTTAGTTTAGCTGCTACAGGTTGTTCGCAGCATGTCATTAAGACCAATTCCAATCAGACGGTAAGTATAGAACAAAAGGCAATTACGGGGTTAAATGCCATCTTTGAAACACCTAGTTATGATTTTCAGGGCAAATTACGGGTACAGAGCAATTTAGTTGAAGCAACACCAAAAGTAACGGATATTGCTCCTACCACACTTGATCCTGTACTTAAAAAGCAATTAGATCAGTATTTAAAACAGCAAAAAGTCCGTTTAAGTACACAAGAAAAACAAAACTTATATACGGCAATGGCTAAGGAACAAAACTCTGCTTCCTATGCTGCAGGGGCAATCGAAAAATCGAGTCCTTTTAATTTTCTGTTGAATGTATTGAATGATACTGAGTTTAGCTACGATGGCTCGGTGCATTATCGGCAAAAAATTGCTGCTTTGAATGTGGCAGCACGCTATGAAAAACCGACACTTTTGGTGCAAATGAAAGTACCGATGGTGGTCGATTTTAATGAATATAAGTTCTATACCAACTATTTTTCTTTGTTGCCTTATTTGGTGAATAAAGACAGTCAAAATGACTTTGCCTATATCGACTTTTCTAAATACAAAGCCGATTTTGAGCGGATTAAAGTGGCACAATTTGCCGAATACTTAAAAGCCATGAATGCGGTGCCGTATGTATTGGCAGATTCTAAACATATTCAAAAGTTATCTTTAACTGCACAAGACCGTCAGCAAAAAATTAGTGAAAAAATTCGTTTGAACAGTAGTTTGGAAGATATGTTGCTGCAGCTTGCCATGTTTGATCAGGTCAATGCACCGTATTTGCAACAGACTGTATTGGGGCAGGCGACCACAATCGAAGATGCTGCTGAACAAGTTGAAATTACGCAAGATACATCGGCCAAAGAAAGTGTTGAAGACTACTTGAAACACAATGAAACTGCTGAAGATTATGGCATGAGCCAAGAGGCTTTTGTGGCGTATCAAGCCACCCTTGCTTTACGTGATTTGGTCAGTCAGAAATTTTATGCAACTGAAACGACAGTGAGTAATGTGGCAGATTATTCAGCAGATGCCAGTGAAGATGCCATGATCGCAGCTGAACAAGCCGTTGAAGCGGCTGCTGAGCAGGCAGAAGATTCAGCAAGCACCGCAAGTATGCTAAGCGAACAAGACTGTCAGCGTTTGATCGAAACAGCAAAAACAGCCAAAGTTGGAGATTTAACCTACTGTGCTTATGCCTATGAATTAGAAGCATTTAGCCCAAGTCGTGCTGAGCAGGCACAAGCGGTTTTAGATGAGCACTTTGCTTCACCGCAAGAAAAGCTAGCTAAAGTTTTTGAACCATACCGTTCGGAACAATTGGTCGATGCCGCCGCTTTTGCAGCTTTGTGGCAAAAACATCAGGCTGAAATTCAGCAGATTATGAACGCTACACCTAAAGATAAAAAAACACCGATTCAAATTGATGTGGCTTTAGATGATCAGGGGCGTGCTGCAAAAATTGATTATGCGTTGCAATTTAAACGCGAAAATTACGGCACAATTCATGTGTATAACGATGTCAGCATTGCGAATTATGGGCAAGCCAGCAAAATTGACCGTAGTGCGCTGCGTCAAGCCAAATCCATTCAAGAGGTCAGCAAAGACTCAATTTTAGAAAAATGGGTGACAAATTTAGGGCGGACTTTGGAGCAGGAAACTGCAGAAAATAAAGATAAGACCACTGTAAAACCTGCCTTAAGTTATGATGAAGAATTGGCGCAGTTGGCGCAAAAAACCTATCAACAAACAGAATCTTTTAGTCAGACTTATCAGACTTTATTTTTAGTGCACATGGCAGCAGAGCAAAGTACGTGGGTAAAAAATCTTAGTCCACAAACCTTGCAGGAAATGGCAGAAGTGTATGCCTATTGGTTCAGTGATGAGCGCTACTATGACCCGAAAGGTGCCGCGCTAAAACGGATTGAAGCCTTACAAGCCAAGCATCATTTAGAAGAAGATGAGCAATTTAATAATGCAATTGGTCGTCGTATCAATAATTTGACTGAAGATGCAGTCGATGAAAATAAAGTCGCACTTGAATGGCGTAAGCTGAAACAGCAATACAAGCAACCACAACAGATATTTGCTCAGCAATATTTAAAAGCCTATGAAGCAGCTTATGATTGGGATGTGCCTGACTTGGAGAATTTAAAGAAAACGGCACACATTTTGGGGCAGACGTATGTTGATCGTCAGCAGGGCAAATTGAGCCAAAATTCAATTCGCACTTTAACTGAAGATCAGGCTGAACAGATTGATTATGAGTTATATATGGATGTGTATGAAGATATGCAGAAATTTGTAAAATAAACCGTGGGTGAAAATGGGCAATCAGCGTTCAACAAGATTGCCCAGTTTAAATAAAAAAATAGCCCTTTTCTGCTCAAGGGCTATTTTTATTTGGTGATGATTTAGAGGAAATCTTTTAATTCAGGTTTCACGCCATTCCAAATATAAAAAGATTCAATCGCCTGTCCGACCAGCATGCCAAAACCTTCCGATGTCGGTACGCCACGCGCTTTGGCTTGTTCTAAAAAGCTCGAAGGTTTGCCATAAGCCATTTCATAAGCAAAATTAAACTGCAAACACTCAGGCAAGGTGAGGGCATCTCCCGTTAAGCTGGCAGACGTCGCATTAATGGCTAAATCAAATTGACCTATTAAATCGGTAAGTGCCATGGCTTGTAATTCTGCTTGCGGTACGGCAGCTTGTAGGTCAGCAACCAGTTGTTCAGCACGGGCAAGGGTGCGGTTGGCAATCACAATTTTTTTTGCGCCTGCTTGTACCAACGGATAAATTACCCCGCGGGTTGCACCACCAGCGCCAATAATCAAAATATCACTGTGCTCTAAATTCCAGCCCAAAGCACGAATGGCATCAACCAAACCCTGACCATCGGTATTGTCGCCATGCAAAACACCATCTTGCATCCACAAGGTATTGACTGCTTTGGCAATTTTGGCACGTTCGGTTAATACGCCACATTGGGCAAATGCTTGCTCTTTAAAAGGCACGGTTACATTCATGCCTACACCGCCCTGATTAAAAAAGTCTGCAACACTGTCTCTAAAACCATCAAGAGGGGCAAGGCGTTTGCTGTATTGCAGGTCAATGCCTGTTTTTTCTGCAAAGGCATGATGCAGTTCAGGAGAACGTGATTGTTCAATTGGGTTGCCAATCACGGCAAATTGTTTGCGCATTTGCCAAAATCCATGTGCTGAAATGTGCATCAATATACGTCAAATTCAGCGCGGACTAAAGCCTATGGTGGTATAAAACGGTGGGAGTCTTTGGACTTAAGGATTACAAATCTCTAAAACGGTTTCTAATACCAAAATAGTGGCAATCACGAACATGGCAATGCCCGCTAAAATGCTGCTACTAATGGCTAAGCCATCTGAAAGATGACTTTCAAAAATAAAGGTCATGCAAATTGAGCCAAGTAACATGGCAAAGGTTGCCCAAAATAAAAAGATTTTGTGTTTGAACAGCGGGCTAAACATGCGGATCTCCTGACAGATGTGGCGCAGTGTGACATAAGGCTTTGACAGTTTGATGAATTCGCCTTTGACTCATGGTTTGATGTATGGATAGTTAAATCCTATTTGTGCATGGTCGAATAGGGTGCGCGGTCACATCATCTATTAAAATCCATCCGCACTATCATGACAGTTAATTCATGCTGTGCATATTTATTGATTTGAAAATAAGCAATAAAGTTTGTAAGTAAAAAAGCGATTCGTGGAAGAATCGCTTTTTTGAACCTTGAATGTGATCTTTTTTACACTGCGATGTAGCAAGGTTTCACCAGTCGCGAGCTTTAACTCGTCTTGAGATTTAACCAATCGCGTGGTTTTAAATAATAGTCAGTGAGTTTTTTCTCTGCGGAATCTTCTGCCCATTCAGGACGGTACGACCATCCCGCCAAGTTCGGTAAGCTGACTAAAATGGACTCAATCCGTCCACCTGTCTGCAAGCCAAATAAAGTGCCACGGTCATAGACCAGATTGTATTCCACATAACGTCCACGACGGTAAAGCTGGAACTCACGTTGTGCTTCGGTATAGGCTTTGTCACGATTACGCTCAAAAATAGGCAGAATTGCAGCCAAATAACCGTTACCCACCGCCTGAATATAGTTGAAACAGGTGTCAAAGTCCCATTGATTCAGATCATCAAAAAATAAACCACCCACGCCACGCTGTTCATCACGGTGCTTTAAATAAAAATAGTCATCACACCATTGTTTATGTTCTGCATAGACTTGATCGCCAAAAGGCGCACATAAGTCATGTGCTGTTTGGTGCCATGCCAACACATCTTCATCATTTGGATAAAATGGTGTCAGGTCAAAACCACCACCAAACCACCAAATTGGCGGTTGTCCTTCAGGTTCAGCGACAAATAAACGCACATTGGCGTGCGAGGTGGGTACATGCGGGTTTTTCGGGTGAATTACCAATGATACACCCATCGCTTGCGCAGGTGCGCCTGCAATATTGGGATGACGCTCAGTTGCAGAAGCAGGCAGTTTGGAAATATTGATATGCGAAAACATCACCCCGCCTTTTTCAATGACTGTACCGTTTTGTAAGACACGGGAACGACCACCGCCACCTTCAGGACGTTGCCAGTCATCAATTTCAAACTGTGCGCTTCCGCCACCTGCCTGTTCTTGTTGTTCTAAAGCCGCACAAATTCGCGCCTGCAAATCGAGAAGAAATTCACGTACACGTTGAATATCCGCGTGAGTAGGATGCGACATGGCCACCTCAGGATAAAAATAAAATGGCTTACATCAAAACATAAAACTGTCTAAAAATTAAGGGGTTTATCCAGTTTGCTGCAAATCGCTCAGGCAATTGCGCAAGGTGCTTTGTATTTCAGCATGTATTCCGAGCAAAAGACTAGGTTGATTTCCATGCCTAAGCTCAGCACAATAGTTTTTACAATCTAAATTTTAGTCAGCAGCAATTAACTGAATGGGGCAGAGTGGATGACACAGCAGGCAAATTCTTTAATTCAAAAATACAATGTGCCTGGACCACGTTATACCAGTTATCCAACCGTACCTTATTGGGATGATGCTACTTTTTCAGCCGAGGCATGGCAGCAGACGCTGAAGCGTTCTTTTGATGAATCTAATGCCAGCGAAGGCATTAGTCTGTATATTCATTTGCCATTTTGCGAAAGTCTATGCACTTTTTGTGGCTGTCATAAACGTGTCACCAAACGCCATGAAGTTGAACAGCCATACATTCAGGCGTTATTAAAAGAGTGGGACTTATATTGCCAATTGCTCGAAAGCACTCCCATCATTAAAGAAATTCACTTGGGCGGTGGCACACCAACTTTCTTTTCTGTCGAACATTTGACGCAGCTCATTCAAGGCATTCTGGCAAAAGCCAAAGTGGCAGAACAGCACGAATTTAGTTTTGAAGGTCATCCCAATAACACCACCCGCGAACATTTACAGGCCTTATATGACTTGGGTTTTCGTCGGGTCAGTTATGGCGTGCAGGATTATAATGAAAAAGTGCAGCGCGCCATTCATCGGATGCAGCCTTTTGAGCATGTGCAACGTGTGACCGAGTGGGCGCGTGAAATTGGCTATGATTCTATTTCACATGATTTGGTTTTTGGTTTGCCCTTTCAAAATCTAGACGATGTACTGAATACCATTGAGCAGACCCAACGTTTAATGCCAGACCGTTTGGCATTTTACAGTTATGCGCATGTGCCATGGATTAAAGGCAATGGGCAGCGTGGTTTTAAAGATGAAGATGTACCTAAAGATGAATTAAAACGTCAGTGCTATGAAGAAGGCAAACAGCGTCTTTTGGCCTATGGTTATCATGAAATTGGGATGGATCACTTTGCCTTAGAACGTGATGGTATGTATCAGTCGTTTAAAAATGGTACCTTGCACCGTAATTTTATGGGCTATACCGCATCTAAAACGCAGCTTATGATTGGCTTGGGTGTTTCATCTATTAGCGACAGTTGGTATAGCTTTGCGCAAAATGAAAAAAGCATTGAAGATTATTATGCCCGTTTAGCCTGCAATGAAATTCCTGTGTTTAAAGGGCATGTGCTGGATCGGGAAGATTTGGTAATACGTCAGCATATTTTAAATTTAATGTGCAGCTTTGAAACGTCGTGGGCCAGTCCAGAATTGGCATTTCCTGAAATTGAGCAAGTGCTGCAACAGTTACAGGAAATGCAGGAAGATGAATTACTGCTCATTCAAGATCAGCACATTCAGATTTTGGAAAAAGGTAAACCTTTTGTGCGCAATATTTGTATGGCCTTTGATTTGCGTTTAAAACGCCGTATGCCGAATAATCGTATTTTTTCGATGACGATTTAAGTAAGTTGAGTAGAAATTATTTAATTCAAAAATTAAAAGGTGACTCAGAAGTCACCTTTATCATACATGTGCGCCATGCGTTCGTGTTTGGTTTGCAAATATTCTTCATTGAATGGATTTAGACCCACAGTTAAAGGCACACGGTCTACCACCGTAATCCCTTGTTCCTGTAATGCTTGAATTTTCAAAGGGTTGTTGGTGATTAAGCGCACAGCTTTAACCTGCAAATGATCTAGCATAATGCTGCACATATCATAGCGACGTGCATCGGCAGGTAAATTCAGCATTAAATTGGCATCCACCGTGTCATGTCCTTGATCTTGCAGGGCATAAGCACGAATTTTATTGGTCAAGCCAATCCCGCGACCTTCTTGGCGTAAATATAAAATCACACCTTGTCCTGCGTCATTAATCAGACGTTGAGTGGCTTGAAGCTGTGGGCCACAGTCGCATTTTAAAGACGCGAAAGCATCGCCAGTTAAACATTCTGAGTGAATCCGTACCAGAACGGGCTGGGTTGGCGCAGTGTCCAAACCTTTGGATAATGCCACGTGTTCTTCGCCAGTTTCAGGATCTTGAAATACCGTAATGTTGAATTCACCAAATGCGGTCGGTAATCGTGAGGTTGCGACAAACTTAATCGGCACTGTTTAACTCGTGAAATAGTCGATAAATTGTTTAAAGTATAGCGTAATGCTCAGACATTAGTAGAATAGCGAACACGAATTTATACAGAAGATTTTCTTTTTTGTATAAAGCGCACGATAATGGTTGATAAATAGTTAGATTATTCAGGATAATCTACCCACCCAACGTGTGCCCAACTGAAATCACTGCTCAAAACTACATCGCTAGAAATGTGGCTGATTGAAGGTAATACCATTCGGTTATATGATCGAGTAATTCCCATTGACCTCGCTTAGGATTTGCCAGGCTTTAGAAGGCTTTGCCACATATGCTGTATACAGAAATTCCAACTCAACGCCCTGTAACACCATTGCTCGATGAGATTGACCATCCGCAGCAATTACGTTTACTCGCGCAAAGCCAGCTTCCACAGGTGGCAGATGAGTTACGTCAATTCATTTTGTATGCCGCAGGTCAAAGTGGAGGACACTTTGGCGCAAACTTAGGCGTGATCGAACTGACCGTTGCGCTGCATTATTGCTTTAATACCCCACACGATCGCTTAATTTGGGATGTCGGTCATCAGGCTTATCCGCATAAAGCCCTAACAGGACGCCGCGAGCAACTCACCACCATTCGCGCCAAAGATGGTTTGGCTGCATTCCCTGCGCGTGAAGAATCTATTTTTGATACCTTTGGCGTTGGTCACTCCTCAACAGCAATTTCTGCAGGATTGGGGATGGCGTTGGCACGACGTTATCAACAAAACCCGTGTGAAGTTGTTGCCATTATTGGCGATGGTGCTATGACGGCAGGTATGGCTTTTGAAGCCATGAATGATGCAGTGGCCCACCAAGCCGATATGATGGTGGTGCTGAATGACAACGATATGTCAATTTCATGTAGCACAGGCGGCTTTGCCAAACATCTTGCTGCCATTTGGGAGCGTGGTGAATCGGTTTATGTCAGTGAAACAGGTGAGGCTTACGTGCAGCCGCATCCAAAATGGACATACAACTCACGTTTGCACTGTGCTGCCACTGAAGCTGCAGACAACTTATTTAAAGCGATTGGGTTTGATTATTTCGGCCCTTTCGATGGACATGATGTTGAACAACTCACACACGTGTTTAATGCGCTGAAAAAACGTAAAGGCCCACGTTTAATTCACGTTTACACTAAAAAAGGCAAAGGCTTTGCGCCTGCCGAAGCTGATCAAATTAAATATCATGCCATTGGTAAAATTCATGCCAAAGCTGCACCAGTTAGCGCACCTAAATATTCTGATGTATTTGGGCAGTGGTTATGTGATCAGGCAGAACAAGATTCACGATTATTGGCAATTACGCCAGCCATGTGCGAAGGTTCGGGCATGGTGCAATTTGCCAAACAATTCCCAGAACGCTATTTTGATGTCGCGATTGCCGAACAGCATGCGGTGACTTTGGCTGCGGGTATGGCCTGTGAAGGTTTGAAGCCTGTGGTGGCGATTTACTCTACCTTCTTGCAGCGTGGTTATGACCAACTGATTCATGATGTCGCTTTGCAAAACTTAGATGTCACTTTTGGCATCGATCGTGCAGGTTTGGTGGGTGAAGATGGTCCAACCCATGCAGGTGCTTACGACTACGCCTATATGCGTACCGTACCGAATATCGTGATTATGGCGCCAAAAGACGAAAATGAATGTCGTCAAATGCTGCACACCGCTTATTTATATAACGGTCCTGCAGCAGTGCGTTATCCACGCGGGCATGGTTTGGGTGTCGAAATTCAGCAGCAAATGACAGCAATTCCATTGGGACAAGCTGAAATTGTGGCGCAGTTTAATCCACAATATGATGACTATATTTCAGTGCTGGCTTTTGGTAGCCGTGTGCAAGCGGCAGTTGAGGCGGCAGAAGCATTTGCTCAGCAGCATGATGTCGCAGTACGTGTGGTGAATATGCGTTTTGTGAAGCCATTGGATGAAAAACTGTTAGCTGAGATTGCAGACAGCACTGCATTATTCGTCACTGTAGAAGAGCATGCGATTATGGGTGGTGCAGGCAGTGCCGTGAGTGAATACTTGGCGAAGGCCCAGATTGTCAAACCGATTATTCATTTAGGTTTAGAAGATAGCTTTATGCAACAAGCGACACATGGTCAAATGCTGCAACAGGCAGGTTTAGATGCACAAGGCATTGAAAAATCAATGCAAAATGCTTGGCAAAAACTGCATCAATCTATATTGAATTAATTTTTAGCAACACTTCTTCCCCAAAAGCCTCAATATTTGCTAAAATATTGGGGCTTTCATGCATTATTCTTTATCAATCTCTTCAAATTTGTAGTGGGTGTTCAATGGAACCTATGGTGGTGATGGCTGCGCGTGCGGCTCAAACAGTTGGTCAAGAGCTTTTAAAAGCGCATCAGAATCGTCATAAACTCGATCTACAAGTCGAAGAAAAAGGCATTGATGGTCCTGTAACGCGCGTAGATCGTTACCTCGAGCAATTGACCATTGATACATTACGCAAAAGTTATAAAAATCACAGCTTCCTGGGCGAAGAATTTGGCATGCAGGAAGGCAAAGGTCACGATGCCGACTGGTGTTGGGTGATTGATCCTTTAGATGGCACGCTAAACTTTGTTCACGGTTTCCCTCATTTCTGTATTTCGATTGCAGTGCAACACAAAGGTGTGACACAGCACGGTGTTATTTACGACCCTGTAAAAGATGAATTATTCTCTGCGAGCCGTGGCCGTGGTGCGATGATGAATCAACGTCGTATTCGTGTAAATGTAAAAGACAGTTTAGACAACACCTTCTTGGCAGTGGGTCATGCTTATCGTGCTAAGCGCGATGGCGAAATTGTTTCTTATGCCAAAAACCATTTTGAAAGTTTATTGAATGTGACAGAAGCAGGCGCTCAATACCGCCGTGCAGGTTCTGCTGCATTAGACTTGGCTTATGTGGCTGCAGGTCGTTTAGATGGTTATTTTGAACTTGGCTTAAAACCGTGGGATATTGCTGCGGGTGAGTTAATTGTGAAAGAAGCGGGCGGTACTGTGGTCGATGCACGTGGTGGCAGCGACTCTATGGAAAATGGGCAAGTTTTGGCATGTTCAATGAAAATGTTAAAACCACTTATGAAAGCGGTTGTGCCTGCTTGGGGCGAAGCAGCGAAATAATCAGCTGATCATATTTATACTTAAATAAGACACTTAGCAAAGCTCTCATCCTGAGGGCTTTTCTTTTACCTAACGGTCTAAAACTGCTGGTTTTAAATCTGTTGTTATCGTCCATATACTAGCCATAAAAGCAGAATCTATCACTGTTTACACAAAAAACTGCAAAAGTCGATTAAATAAGGTGACTTTTAAAATAATCCTGCTATAATCCGCGCACGCACTTAATTTCTGTTCATTACCTGAACATTTCTCTTCTAATCATTGTGTATGCGCGTGCGGTCCAAAGAGAGGACGATATCTCGCGCCCCAATCGCTAAAGCGATTCCTTCAGGTTAAGCCGTAATCATGCGTGCGTTATATCACATCGTCGTTACTCGGATCGCCGCTGAATCTTAAATTGTCAGCGATAATTGCTGTACCGCTTTTTGCCGATGTCCATCTGACTTTATTTAATGGAGCACCCATTTTCAGGGTGAAAATCTCTATGAGCAAAACTTTTGCTGATTTTTCTTTACATGAATCTTTACAACAAGCTTTAGAAGGCTTGAACTTTACTACGCCGACTCCTGTTCAAGAACAATCGATCCCAGCGGCACTTGAAGGTAAAGACTTATTGGTATCTAGCCAAACAGGTTCTGGTAAAACTGCTGCATTTTTACTCCCAACTTTAAACGCGCTTGCTAATCAAGATACTTTCGTACCATTTAAAGAGCGTATGAAAGCTATTACTCAGCCGTCAATTTTAGTGCTTTGCCCAACACGTGAATTGGCTCAACAAGTTAGCCAAGACGCGATTGCATTTGTACGTCACATGAAAGGTGTACGTATTGCAGCAATCATGGGTGGTATGCCTTTTGGTAAGCAAATCCAACAATTAAAAGGTGCGCAAGTGGTTGTAGCGACTCCAGGTCGTTTACTTGACTTGGTGAGCCGTCGTCAAATCAAACTTGATAAAGTTGATGCCTTAATTGTAGACGAAGCTGACCGTATGCTCGATTTAGGCTTCTCTGAAGACCTAGAAGCGATTAGCGATTTAGCTGCTAACCGTAAGCAAACCTTGATGTTCTCTGCAACTTTTGCAAGCCGTATTATCACACTTGCAGAACGCATGATGAATGAGCCTGTACGTATTGCGATTGAAACAGGTCACTCAACGAACATGGACATCACCCAGACTTTACACTGGACTGATGGTTTCGAGCACAAGAAAAAATTATTGTCACACTGGTTATCTGATGAAGGTGTAGATCAAGCGGTTGTATTCGCATCTACTCAAGAAGATACCGATATGTTGGCTGAAGAATTGGCTGAAGCGGGTCACTCGGTTGTTGCGCTACATGGTGCAATGCCACAAACCGTTCGTAACCGTCGTTTACGCAGCATTCGTGAAGGCCGTGCAAAAATCTTGGTTGCAACAGACGTTGCAGCACGTGGTTTAGACGTACCAACTATTTCTCACGTGATTAACTTCGGTTTACCAATGAAAAATGAAGACTATGTACACCGTATTGGTCGTACAGGTCGTGCGGGCCGTACTGGTAACGCGATTACTTTGGCAACTTACCGTGAGCGTGGCAAAATCCGTGCGTTGGAAGATTTCTTAGATGCTCGTTTAAGCGTTTCAGAAATTGAAGGCTTAGAGCCATCTCCACCTCCAGCACGTTCTGGTCGTGACGGTGGTCGTGGTCGTCGTGATGGCGGTCGCGGTGGTCGTGGCGGTTTTGGTGGCGGTCGTCGTTTTGAAGGCGAAAGCAACTTTAAACGTCGTGAAGGCGGTGATGAACGTCCACGTCGCAGCTTTGATGACAAACCACGTGGTGAACGTCCTGCATTTGGTGAAGATCGTCCGCGTCGTGAGTTCAACTCAGACCGTCCACGCCGTGAAGGTGGTTTCGGTGACCGTCCACAACGTTCATTTGAAGATCGTCCGCGTCGCGAGTTCAACTCAGACCGTCCGCGCCGTGAAGGTGGTTTCGGTGATCGTCCACAGCGTTCATTTGATGACCGTCCACGTCGTGAATTTAATTCAGACCGTCCGCGTCGCGAAGGTGGCTTCAACGATAAGCCGCGTTTTGATGCGAATGATGACAACCGTGGCAACCGCGTAGACTACAAACCACGTCGTGAAGGTAGCTTCGGTGATCGTCCAAAACGTGATTTTGGTGATCGTCGTGAGGGTGGTTTTGGTGACCGTCAACTACGTTCGTTTGATGATCGTCCTAAGCGTTCTTTTGGTGGTGAAGATCGTCCACGTCGCGAGTTCAATTCAGATCGTCCACGCCGTGAAGGTGGTTTTGATCGCCCACGTCGTAAATTTAACGACTAAGATCGCGATAGCAATTTGTATAAAGAAAAACCAGTGCTCAGCACTGGTTTTTTTATGTTAAATATTTTTGTTTTAGATAAATAAAATGTATAATAAGTCACGTTTTTAACTCTATTTGCTAATTATGAACATCAATAGCTTACGATTGCTCATGCAGACGAGAGAGGGAATGATGCCGTATATTGGTTTAGCACTCATCTTATGCAATTTAATGTATTATATTATTTCTTCTTACTTTTAAATTGTTGCTGTCCTAAAAGTGATTTAAATAACAATAATAAGACTGCTTGAACAATACGTGCACAGTTTTTAAAAATTTGCTAGATAACATTTTGCGCTTCAATCCTTTATAGTATGCGTGCTGAAAAAATGCAGGAAGACCCTCAGCTATGAATAATCCAATGCCTCAACATGAGCCGTCATTGATTGAAGTCAATGAACTGAGCTTTAAACGAGGGAAACGTGTCATTTTCGAAAATGTCAGTTTAAAGATTCGCCGTGGTCAAATTACTGCCATTATGGGACCTTCAGGTACTGGTAAAACCACGTTATTACGTTTGATTGGTGGTCAGTTGACTCCCGATCATGGTGATATTTTTCTGGATGGAAAAAATCTTGCGCAAATGTCGCGTCAGGAGTTGTTTGCTGCGCGCGCACGTATGGGCATGTTATTCCAAAGCGGTGCGTTATTTACCGATATGAGCGTATATGAAAACGTCGCGTTTCCATTGCGTGCACATACCCAGTTGCCTGAACATTTAATTGCAGAATTGGTGGCTTTAAAACTTGAAGCAGTCGGTTTGCGTGGTACAGAACAACTTATGCCTGCAGAACTCTCAGGCGGGATGAACCGTCGTGTGGCATTGGCACGTGCGATTGCGTTAGACCCTGAATTGATCATGTACGATGAGCCGTTTGCAGGGCAAGACCCGATTGTAAAAGGTGTGTTGACCCGTTTAATCCGTTCCTTGCGAGAAGCGTTGGATTTAACCACCATCATCGTCTCGCATGATGTTGGCGAAACTTTATCAATTGCCGACTACATTTATATTATCGCGGAAGGCGTGATTCAGGGCGAAGGTACACCTGCAGAATTAAAACAGCATGAATCGGCATTTGTGCGTCAGTTCTTAACAGGCGCTGCCGAAGGGCCAGTCGATTATCAATTTAGCCATCGGGCTTATTTAAGTGATGAGGTGCGTTCATGAATGCTATTGCCGCATTAGGTCAACGCGTCATTGAGCGTGTTCGTGGCATTGGTGTCGCCACCCAAATGTTGTTGCAAATTCTATTTTCAATGCCAACCATACTTGGGGTGAAGCTGTTCCTGTACCAAATGTACCGTGTTGGCGTGATGTCATTATTGATTATTGCGGTGTCGGGTTTATTTATTGGTTTGGTATTGGGCTTACAAGGCTACTCCATTTTGGTCAATATTGGTTCGGAAGCCATGTTGGGCACGATGGTGTCTTTGACTTTGTTGCGTGAGCTTGCACCTGTAGTGGCTGCACTGTTATTTGCAGGGCGTGCAGGCTCTGCCTTAACTGCAGAAATTGGTTTGATGAAAGCCACAGAACAATTGGCCAGTATGGAAATGATTGGGGTAGACCCACTCAAGCGTATTGTGTCACCACGTTTATGGGCTGGGATTGTTAGTCTGCCAATGCTCTCCATTATTTTCGCTGCGATTGGCATTATGGGCGGCAAAATGGTCGGGGTTGATTTTCTAGGTGTCGATGAAGGTTCTTTCTGGAGCGGTATGCAAAGCAGCGTGCAGTTCTATAAAGATATTTTTAACGGCACAATTATTAAAAGTTTTGTTTTTGCATTAATTTGTACTTGGATTGCAGTATATCAAGGCTATGCCTGTGTCCCAACATCGGAAGGCATTGCGACGTCGACCACACGAACCGTGGTGTATTCTTCATTATGTGTTTTAGGTTTTGATTTTGTGTTGACTGCGGTCATGTTCGGAGGTGTTTAATGAAATCACGTACAAGTGAGCTGGCCGTAGGTGTATTTGTCATTTTGACAGGCATTGCATTGTTTTTCTTGGCCATGAAAGTCAGTGGATTGGTGGGTACCAATTTGCGCGACAGTTACAATATGACAGCAACATTTGACAACGTGAATGGTTTAAAACCACGCGCCAAAGTTACTATGAGCGGTGTCACCATTGGTCGTGTCAATGATATTACTTTAGACCCTGTATCGCGTTTGGCTACAGTTGAATTTGAACTAGATGGCAAGTTGACCAGTTTTAATCCTGAACAACTAAAAACAGTGCAAAATTATGCGCTTGAAGAATTGCGCTACAGTGCAGAATACCAAGAAGCAAATCCTCAGCAACAAAAAGAAATGGAACAACAACTGTTGGGTAACATGAAATCCATCACCAGTATTGATGAAGATGCTTACATAATGGTAGCAACCAATGGTTTATTGGGTGAGAAATATCTCAAAGTGGTTCCAGGTGGTGGTTTGAACTTTGTGAAGCGTGGCGAAAGTATTGCCAACACGCAAGGCACCATGGATTTAGAAGATTTAATCAGTAAGTTTATTACTGGCGGTGCAGCGAAAACATCCAACGCAGCGTCAGACGCAGATAAAGACACAGCGACAGCTGAAACAACAGATGCAGAAGTGTCATTTGTTGAGTAATGAAGGAGATTGTCCGTGAAAACACTTTTAAAGCAAACTCTGGCGGTAAGTGTACTTTCAACCATGTTGGCAGGAACTGCATTTGCTGCACCTGCAGAAGCGCCACCAGCTTTTGTGAAAAAAGTTGCCGATAGCTTGATTGCACGTTTAAAAGCAGATCATGCTAAATTGCAGAACAATCCAGCATTGGTCAAAACGATTGTGCGTCAAAACCTTGATCCGTATGTAGATGCACAGGCATTTACCCGTATTGTGATGGGTACTTATGCAACCAACCAATACAGTTCAGCAGCACAGCGCGCGCAGTTTGAGAAAAACTTCCGTGAAACTTTAATTGAGAACTATGGCACAGCGTTTGCGAAATTTAGCAACCAAAGCTATACCATGCGTCCTTATAAGGCGACCAACAGCAAGAACCCAGTGGTGACTATTGATTTCTTGCATAATGGTGAAAAAATTCCTGTGTCATTCCAGTTAGCAGACAAAGGCAGCCAATGGAAAATCCGTAACATTAACGTCTCGGGTATTGATTTAGGTTTGCAATTCCGTAACCAGTTTGCAGCGAACGTGAAGCGTAATGGCGGCAATATTGATAAAGCCATTGCAACCTTTAAGCCAGATGCAGAAGCTGCGGTTGAAAAGAAAAAATAGGTTAGGTGTGGCGTGATTGAATTATCAAATCAGGAATTATGTGTTTCTGGAAAAATAGATTTCAGTAATGCAGAGCAATATTACCAAAAAGGTCTGCAGTTGATTCGTAAGCAGCAGTTGCCTTTGGTGGTTAATTTGGCGCAGCTAGAACACGGGAGTACTTTAGCTTTGGCCGTTTTGGTGCAATGGTTGCGTCAGACGCCTGAAGCCAAGGGCTTACAGTTTAAAGCGGTTCCTGAAAAAATGATGAAGATCATTCAAGCCTGTCATTTGCAAGATGATTTGCAGCTAATCGTCTAAAACTGAAAAAACCATCAAAAAAGCACCTTCTTGTAAGGTGCTTTTTTATTGCGTTTAGTTTCCCGCTTTATTCGTAAGCATCCAGTGAAGCTTATTTGAGTCAGGCAGGCTTCCACTTATGCGGTAGTAATTCTTCAACCTGGATTATTTTCTGTGTCGGCAGTCTTTTCAACACATCACTTAAATAGGCATAAGGGTCCAGTCCATTCAGTTTTGCTGACTGGATTAAGGTGCTGCAATTGAGGCTAGACTGATTATTGCGGTGGTTAAAGATATTAATGAAAAGACAGTTGCAAGATGGTCATTGATCAGCAATGTACCAACCGAGATTACCGCAGTGGAATTGACGACTTGGTATTACTGGCGTTGGTCAATCTAATGTTATTTCAAACTTCTCAAGCAAGCAGGCCATGATATTGAGTCATGGCTTCAGACTGCGCCAGAAGCGATTTTAAGGCGTTTGCTGATCAGTTGCATGGCTTGTGTGTTGACGTGGAGAGTGCAGCGTTGTACAGATGAACAAAATCAGAAAGTCCGTGCATTTCTGACTAGGCTCTCAGGTAGACAANCATATTGGCAGGACTCTCGATTTTACTAAATACTCTTCAACTGCTCTCAGAATATTCAATAGATGAACTGAATGAAATCGCAACCATTGCACTAGGTACCTAAAGATGTGTAGATACCTATGCCTAAAAAGAGAGGGAATAAAAGGCATCAAATCCATTTTTTCCATCTAAAGTAAATTAATGGGCCAATAAAGAAGCCAATTAAAATAATACTGACCACTATAAAACTGGTGGTGCCTTTGGCAAAAGGTAACACGTCGGTGTTCATACCATAAACACTGGCAACTAACATCGGTGGCGCTAACATACTCGGCAAAATCGAGAATCGACGAATCGTGTCGTTCTGTTCGGTGTTAATGAAGCCTGAAGTGGTATCGAGCAAGAAGCGCACTTTTTGGAATAAGAAGGCATCGTGTTCGACCAGTGAGCGTACATCTTCACTGAGTTCTCGAATGTCGGCATCGTAAATATGACTACCCAACGCACGCGGACGTGCCAAAAAGGTCAGGACACGACGTAAATCAATCAAACACAATTGCGCTTTTCCAAGCATGTCTTCTAATTGTGCCAGTCGGGTAATCATGTCATCGAGGTCTAAAATTTGCTCACGATGACGGTTATTCAGAACTTCTGTGGAATACTTTTCCAAGTCCTTGTGGATATCTTCTAAGATATCCGCAAGTTCGTCCAGTTTGGCTTCAAGCAAGCCTAAAAGCACCCAAGTCGGGTCTTTATAATCAATTTCGTAGTCGTTACGTCGTGCCCGTGCCCGAAATGCCCGAAATGCCACTAATTTTTCACCGCGTAGGGTAAACAGGTGTTCTTTATGTAAGATAAAGGCAACGGTTTGCACTGTGGCTAAAATACTGGAATTGTCTTCAGTTTCACCATCGACTTGATAGTTTTTATTTTTAGTTAAAAAATAGGTACTAATGTGTAAAATACCGTCATCATCGCGGTAGAATCGCGCTGAAGATGAAATATCTTCCAAAGATTTTAAGGTTGGTAAATTTTGTGAGTATGCGTCTAGTACCCATTGCTGTTCTTCTTGTGAAGGGGCAATCAGGTCAATCCAGACCAGATCTGGATGCAAATCAAAACCACCGTTAATGGTGGCATCTTCCAGACTACCGCGCTCTGTGGCATAAAAGGCTTCAAGCATTCGTCTTTTCTCCTTGCGCAGTATGGGTTTTGTGGATGGGTGTATTTTAGACAAGGATCTTACTAAATACACTGCTCAGAATGCTATTTTATTTAAAAATCTCCCTGAAGTTTAATTTTATGGCATGACAGCCAGATAACATGGTGAAAAAATGATGTCGTCAATTGCTATTTTCTGTGGTTCTGCCCCAGGAAAAGATTCAGTTTTTGTTGAAAATGCACGAAAAGTGGGTGAAACATTGGCTGCACAAGGCAAAACTTTAATTTATGGCGGTGGACGCTCAGGCTTAATGGGTGTGGTGGCAGATAGTACTTTGGCCGCAGGTGGGCGTGCAATTGGTGTCATGCCTGAAAGTTTGGCAGAGCATGAATTGGCGCATCCGCATTTGACCGAATTACACATCGTAGAAAACATGCATGCCCGCAAAATAAAAATGTCAGAATTGGCCGAGGGCTTTATTGCTTTGCCGGGTGGTTCTGGAACTTTAGAAGAAATTTTTGAGCAATGGACGTGGGCACAATTAGGAATTCACTCAAAACCCTGTGCCTTTTTTAATGTAGCTGGCTTTTATGATGATTTGCTGAAGTTTTTAAGACAGACCTCTGAAAAAGGTTTTACTCAGCCACGTTTTTGTGAGGCATTGATTGTATCGAATTGTATTGACAATATTTTGCAGCAATTTGAACAATACCGTGTTCCTGAAATGAAATGGGAAGTGCCTGAGCTAGAGTGGGTGCAGCAGGAACTGGCGAAATAAAATGGCTGAGATCAACAACATCATTACCGTTGCAGCTGCAATTATTTTAAATGTCAAACAGCAGTTATTGGTGGTGCGTAAACAGCATACCGCGTGTTTTATGCAGGTCGGTGGCAAATTAGAACCCAATGAAGCGCCTGAAACGACCATGTTGCGAGAAATTGCCGAAGAAATTGGCTGTCAGGCGCAAATTCAACAATTTATTGGACGCTATGAAACAGCAACGGCCAATGAGCCCGACTGCCGTTTGGTCAGTTATGTGTATTGGGTTCAGCTTGATCAGGCACCAAAAATTGCTGCTGAAATTGCCGAAATGAAGTGGGTAGATTTGGATGATCAAGATACTTTGTTGGCACCGCTGACCCGTGAAGTGGTGATGCCGTGGTTAAAACAATATTTACAACAAAATTAAGAGCAGTTGATCATTCTTCTATATTTTAAGTTCAACTTTTTAATGCGTTGAGCATATTCAACCGAATAGTTTTTTTATTCAGCACTGGCCAGACAAACCGCCTCGACTTTTTGACAGCCGAGCTTGAGCAACTGCTGTTTGAGTGCATGAATTGAACTGCCCGTCGTGACCACATCATCCACAATTAAAACCCGACGAAAACGGATTTTAGGCGCATTCTCAATTTGAAATTGCTGTTGGATGTCTTCCAATCGTTCTAAGCGACTTAAGCCTTTTTGCGCGTGCTGTTGTAAGCGGGTCACAGGTTGCCAAATCGGGACATTTAAATGCCGCGCTAGTCCTTTTGCTAACAATAAAGATTGATTGTAGCCGCGTTCAGTCAAGCGGGCAGTGGAAATTGGCATCGGTACAATGGCTTGGATTTTAGGATAAGACAGTTGTTTTAGCGCGCCTACTAAAAGCAGTTGGTAATGTAACTGCTGTTCATATTTAAATTGTTGAATGATGCGATTAATTGGATAGTGATAATCAAAAGTGACTTGAATCTGCATTTCTTGTCGTTGTACCGCTTGGCTACGCCACGGCAATTGTTGCCAACAGGTTTGACAGACCGAATGTTGCCATTGCGTGTCGCTATGGCAGAGCTGACACGGTTGCAGTTGGCGCAGCCATTGTATGCCGCATTGTAGTAGATTGATCGGCTGAGTCATCTTAGGACTGCAATCCGTTTAAACATAGGCATAACGTGGTGCCTCAGGCAGCCAGCGTTTTAGCAAAGCTTCGGCATGTGTAGGATAATCGTTTAAAATTTGCTGTGCCACATGATGCGCCTGTGCCAACAAATGATCATCCCGTTCTAATTTAGCCACCCGAAAGCCCATATCTCCCGTTTGTTTGGTTCCCAAGAGTTCACCTGGGCCGCGCAGTTCTAAATCTTTTTCTGCAATCACAAAACCATCGTTGGTTTCCCGCATAATCCGCAAGCGTTCTTGTCCATTTTGCGAAAGTGGATTTTTATACAACAGGGCACAAAAACTGGCTTTGGCACCCCGTCCGACTCGTCCACGTAGCTGATGTAGCTGTGAAAGTCCTAAACGCTCGGCATTTTCGATCACCATAATTGAAGCATTCGGTACATCGACCCCGACCTCAATTACTGTGGTGGCAATCAGCAACTGTAATTGATTGTCTTTAAATTGCTGCATGACGGCTTGTTTTTCATCGGCTTTCATTTTGCCGTGTACCAGCCCAATATTCAGTTCAGGAAAGCGTTCTTTAATTTCAGCAAAAGTCGCCTCGGCAGCTTGCGCATCTAAGGTTTCCGACTGTTCCACCAAGGTACAGACCCAATAGGCTTGTTTGCCTTCGGCACAATTGCTGGCAATGCGTTGTAAGACTTCTTCACGCCGATCTAGCGGAATAGTCACCGTTTGAATAGGTGTACGTCCTGGCGGTAGTTCATCAATCACCGAAGTGTCCAAATCGCCATAGGCGGACATGGCTAAAGTTCGCGGAATAGGCGTTGCAGTCATCACCAATTGATGCGGTGTAGTGTGATTGGCACCTTTATTGCGCAAAGCCAGACGTTGATCGACCCCAAAACGGTGTTGTTCATCAATAATCACCAAACCTAATTTGGCAAATTGCACATTGTCCTGAAATAACGCATGTGTCCCAACCACCAAATTGGCGCTACCATCTTGAATGCTCAGTTCAGCCGCTGCGCGTGCTTTGCCTTTTTGTTTGCCAGACAACCATGCCACTGTTAAGCCCAATGGTTCAAACCATTTTTGAAAGTTCAGATAATGTTGTTCTGCCAAAATTTCAGTGGGTGCCATCAGCGCGACTTGCCAACCTTCTTCTAGCGCATGACACGCTGCGACTGCAGCGACCAGCGTTTTACCTGCACCTACATCACCTTGTACCAAGCGCAGCATGGGTTTATTACGCTGCAAATCCTGCATGATTTCTTGCGAAACCCGTTGCTGTGCGCCTGTCATTTGAAATGGCATGTTGCCGAGTAACGCAGGCGCTAGTTTTTGACTTGGGGAAAATGCAGGTGAGGAAATTTGCTGAATATAAGCCCGTCGGGTTAGCAAGCTGACTTGATGCGCCACCAACTCTTCAAAAATCAGGCGTTGCTGTGCAGGGTGAGAGCCTTGTGCCAATTGCAGCATATTGGCATTTAAAGGTGGATGGTGAATATAATCTAGCGCCTGTTTGAGTGCATAACCATTGGTCATTTTTTCAGGCAAGAGTTCAGGCAAATCATCACTATGCTGTGCCAAAGCTTGTTTGACATATTCACGTAATTTGGCTTGGGTCAGCCCATCGGTGCTTGGGTAAATAGCGGTTAGTTGGGTTTTAGGCAGTGGAGTATGTTCAGTAATGAGTTGTAATTCGGGATGATACATTTCCAGACCACGCGCTCCAACCCGTACTTCGCCAAATACTCTTAAACGATTGCCGAGTTTGGCACGATCTGTAATGCCTTTATAAATATGATAAAAACGTAAGGTGATTTTGCCAAATTCATCTTCTAAATTGACCGCCATTGACTTGCGTTTACCCGGTGGAAAATCGACCCCTTTAACCACACCTTCGAGTAAATAGCTGCGTCCCACGTTTAATTGGTTCATGGGAATGATCGTGCTACGATCTTCATAGTCACGCGGTAGATGAAACAGCAAGTCATCTGTAGTGAAAATATTTAGTTTTTCGAGTAATGCAGCAGAGGCAGAGCCTACCCCTTGCAACTGATGGACTGCAGCCATGTCCCCTCAACTTCAAATGCTATGATTAGGTGCTGAATGCATATTCTATTTATTGGTTATGGTAAAACATCGCAGCGTGTTGCAAAACAACTATTTACGCTCGGTCATCAAATTACCACAATTAGCCGCAGTCCGAAAACAGATCCTGATATGACGCATCTGCTTCAGGATATTCAACAGCTCGATTTATCACAGATTCAACCTGTTGATGCCGTTTATGTATTACTTGCACCATCTCGAGATACGGCTTTAAGTTCTATCGAAGCGTATCAACAGACTTATGTAGATTCTGTGCAGCCGATAGTCGCTGCGTTAAAAGATCATCCTGTAAAACGAATTATTGTGGTGTCATCGACACGGGTTTATGGTGAAAACGCAGGTGAATGTATTGATGATGATACTGTGCCTAAGCCGAATGATGTGCAAGGGCAGTTGTTGTTGCAGATGGAACACTTGTGGCAACAGGCTTATCCTGAACAATGTGTGATTGTGCGTCCTTCGGGTATTTATGGTACTTCGACAGCACGCATGCTCAAACTTGCGGAAAGCACGCAAAGTTACCCGAATATACATTGGTCAAATCGAATTCATATTGATGATTTGGCGGGCTTTTTGGTACATTTACTTCATGTGGAACATCCAGAACCATCATACATCTGCAGCAATAACCAAGCTCAGCCTTTGCATGAAATGATTTTAAAGATTCAGCGTGAATTGAATTTACCTGAATTGGTATTAGAAAGTGAGAGAGAAACAGGGAAAAGGATTTTTGCTCAGAGGATGGTGGCGAGTGGGGTTGAATTATTCAATGTGTAATCATTTATCAAATGGAGCGTAAAACTCAGTCCTTCAGGTCAGAGATACAAGCGACACGACATGAAGTGTCGTTTGATTTAACTAAGGACTATTTTCCTTGAGTTTTGATTGTTAATATAAGTACATGAAAACCCTTAAATTACGTATAAAAGACAAACATTGCAAGGTGTTAGACCAACTAGCATCAGAAGTGAACTTCGTC
>NZ_JBWKMK010000044.1:0-14351 GCF_056431365.1 Acinetobacter seohaensis | reverse complement strand
AGGGTGGATGCGGTAAAGGTCGCCCTAAGAAGCAGAAAGCAAGCGAAATCCGTGAGGAAGTCGCCTAAGAGCTTTGCTTTTAGAATCCCCCACTTGAGTGAAAACGAAAGTGGTGGGAGTATGTCAAATTCCATTTATTTACTTCAGATAAATATTGTGCTTCATCTTCCTGTTCATTAAACAGGCTGCGTTGGCTTGAAACAGCTAAATAATCGACCCCAAGATATTCATTAAAGACCAGTACACAGGCATAAATTTGGTCTTGTTCATATTGCTCATAGAGTTGGAAAAACTCTTGAATGAGGGGTTTTTCAGGTTCTGAATATGTTCTAACATTTTATCGGCTTACTTTTTATTTTGGGATTTATGTTTTGAGCAATTGTTGTTTATATTTTGCTCAACCTCATGATTGTGTCAAAGCTGAGAAAAATGTCAATAAGACAAAACAAATTGTAGTCAAAGCTCACTTAAGTTGTTAAATTGTAATTAAAATCAATTCATAGAGGTGGGCTATGAGTGAATTAAACAGTGCACTAAAAGAAGACCAATTCTATAAAACACTTTTGGAAACCACGAATGCAATTCCGTGGCAGATTAACTGGAAAACCAAAGCTTTTAGCTATATTGGCCCACAAATTGAGTCTTTACTGGGTTGGACGCAAGACAGCTGGAAAACTGCACAAGATTGGATTGATCGGATGCATCCTGAAGATCGGGACAAGACCGTGAATATGTGTGTGAGTCTGTCCGATCAAGGCACAGACCACGAAGCGGATTATCGTGCCTTAACCGCTACAGGAGATTATGTCTGGATTCGTGATGTGGTGCATGTGATTCGTGAAAATAACGAAACTGTGGCGATTATTGGGTTTATGTTTGATATTTCTGCGCGTAAACAAATGGAGTTGGAACTCGAAGCGTTGAGTCGCAAAAATCTGGCTTTGAGCTTACAAGACCCGCTGACCTTGGTTGCCAATCGAAAGGCGCTCAGTGAGCGTATAGAAAACGAATTTAAACGTGCTGTGCGTCATCAACATGCATTGTCTCTCTTGTTTATCGACATCGACCATTTCAAGCCTTATAACGACAATTATGGACATTTACAGGGTGATCATTGTTTGATTAGTGTGGCGCAGTTGCTTAAACAACACTTTGCTCGTGCATCTGACTTTGTGGCTCGCTTTGGTGGCGAAGAGTTTGTGGTGCTGTTGCCTGAAACACCATTGGCAGATGCTGTACAACTTGCTGAAAACTTTAGACAGGCAGTATATGCGCTGGAAATTCCACATACCAAGACAGGGGAGACGACCCAAGTTACTGTGAGTATTGGTGTAAATAGCTATCACCAAAATCAGCAGTATCACAATGTGGTCGATTTTCTGCATTCAGCCGATGAATTGTTGTATTTGGCAAAAAACAAAGGACGCAATCAGGTGCAGTATTTGACACAGTCTTTTGTTTAGTTGAAATCTAAAAAAACAGCAAGCTTCGTGCTTGCTGTTTTTATTCATGCGTTGAAAAATAATTTTAAATGAGCGGTTTAGAATTAAATGGCTTAAAAGTTTGGACGATAATCAAAACTTTGTGCTGCACCGTTGTCCCGAAAGGCGCGCACAGGTTTTTTCGCTGTGGTTGCAGTGTTAATCATGTTGTTAGGAAAGACCTGAATATAGTTATTAAATAACTCGACATTGCGGTTATAAATAGTAATCGCAGCACCGACATTTTCGTTCTGCTCATCAATTTCATGCATCATTTTTAAATACAGTTGGTCGGCTTTGAGTTCAGGGTAATTTTCGACCACCACATTTAAGCTGCGCATCAATTCTTTGCTCAAGGCTTCAACACGTTGTAATTGGCTGACATCGGCATTGTTGATGTTTAGGTTCATAATATTTTGGCGCAGTTCAGTCACTTTTTCTAAAGTGCCTTTTTCCATACCTGCATATTGTTCGACCACTGGCGCAAGTTCTTCAAGCGTTTTTAACTTCTGTCGTTCAAAACTGGTCACATCTGCCCAAGCGCGGATGGTGGCGTTGTGGTGGCGTACGATGTTGTTACGAATCATGATGCCCAGCATCACCAAGACGATGACAACCAAAAGAAAAATTGCGATACCCATGTTTTGCCCCAAGACGATTTTCTTAGTCCAGAAAATCAATCAAATCTGTCTGTAATTGTTCTAAATAAGGTAATTTAAAAGTGCGTAAGTGTCCACGCAATGCGGAAATATCTTGAATATTTTTTGCTTTACTGGAAATTTCAAACAAGTTGCGATTACCTAAAAAACAGAGCGTGTTCCGCTCAGGGTGAAATAACAAATCACCTTGCTGATGCTGAAAAAAATCATCCAGTTTTAACACCATTGCAGGGCTGAGCGTACGCGCCAGTTGAATTGCATCACTGCCAAAAAAGTTGAGTTTTTGATTCAGGCGAATGTCACTGGTATGCCACGGCACATGATAAGGCGCACCAAAGGTTTTATTGTTTGAGGTAACGGCTAAACCTTGTAGCTGCACATCAAAGACAAATACGCCCGATAAATGCCGCACCACTTCACGCACTTTATAGTCATTGCCATTTTGATCTTTAATGCGGGTTTCACTGACATAGCGATATTCAAAGACCAAAACCTGATGTTGCTTGCCTTGTTGATCTTGCCAAACAGTACTGGCGTAACGGCGAATTTCATTGGACAGATTCCCTAAATTAAACAAGGGAAACAGACTTTTTAAATGAGCAATCAAATAAACGGGTTGTAGGGTTCGGGCAAGATGTTGCGGTGGTTGCTGCCATGCCAGTTGATAGCGCTGTGCAATGCTTTCTTGTTCTAAAAAAGTGATGACTTCTTCAATGGGGTCGTCTTGTTCATAGGTAATAAATGCCCAGAAGATACAGCCTAACCCAATCAGCAAGCAGAATTGCAGCCAAATATTACTCGGTTGAATCAAGAGCAATAAACAGAACAACACACCTATAATGCCAAGCAGGACAGGCAAAACATTTTCAAACTTGAGGGTGATGTCATCTTGCCAAGGGTGTAAGCCATCTAAAATATCTTGATGGCTTTGTGCTTTTTTTCCAATATCCCATAACCGCGCGATATTACGAAATACCCGTTGATTCTTCTTGCGTCGAATATGAATGGAGTGTTGCACGGAATCGAGCGGCATGGCGGTTTCTTTTACAGTTTGAAAATTAAGTCTGAGCTTGATCAATCAGCATGGCATCGCCATAGCTAAAGAAACGATAGCGTTCCGCCACAGCATGTTGATACGCCTGCATGACATTTTCACGGCTTGAAAGCGCAGATACCAACATTAATAAGGTGGATTCAGGCAAGTGGAAATTGGTGATTAGACGATCCACCACTTTAAACTGATAACCTGGGTAAATAAAAATTTGCGTATCACCCGACCACGCTGCAAGTTTGCCTGCATGGGCTTGGGCAGCACTTTCCACGGCACGGGTGGCAGTTGTGCCCACTGAAATAACTTTGTTGCCTCGTGCTTTGGTTTCACGAATCAGCGCTACGGCAGCTTCAGAAACTTCACACCATTCACTGTGCATGATGTGATTGGCAATATCATCGGTACGTACAGGCAGGAATGTACCTGCGCCCACGTGCAAGGTCACAAAGGTTTTTTGAATGCCTTTATCTGCTAGCTGTTGCAGTAAGGCTTCATCAAAGTGCAAGCTGGCAGTGGGTGCGGCAACACTAGCAAGTTTTGTTGGGTCGTTAAATACGGTTTGATAACGCTCGGTATCAATCGCTTCTGCTTCGCGGTTAAAGTAGGGTGGAATCGGCAACTGACCGTAGGCATCCAATACGTCTAAAATAGGCTGCGAAAACTCGACAATAAATAAGTTTTCATGGCGACCTTGTACGGTCACTTTTACAGCATCAGGCCCAATAAACAGTTCTGCACCTGCTTTTGGTGAGTTGCTGGCTTTAATATGGCAATGGGCAATAAATTGATCTTGCAGACGTTCTACCAAGACTTCCACTGCACCGCCTGTGGCACGTTTACCTTTAAGACGCGCTTTCATGACTTTGGTATCGTTAAGTACCAGTAAATCGCCCGCTTCGAGTAAATTCAGTAAGTCGGTAAATTGATGGTCATGATACTGACCTTGAGCATCAAGATGCAGCAGACGAGAGGCGCTACGACTTGCTAGTGGGTAACGAGCAATGAGTTCATCGGGGAGATTAAAATTAAAGTCAGAAAGCTGCATGATAAAAACAAGTTAGAACACTGGGAAAACTGCGCCTAGTATATGCTTTTTTAGGTTTTATGGATGAAATTGGTCGATTATAAATCAAAAAAATGACAGCTGATTTAATTTTAAACAATTGCAAAAAACTTGCGTTGACAAGCTGTCAAAAAAGTTTATTATACCCATCAACACCTACCCGAGGTGGTGAAATTGGTAGACGCGGCGGACTCAAAATCCGCTGTCAGAGATGACGTGTCGGTTCGAGTCCGACCCTCGGGACCATATAAAGGAAAAGCCCTCAAGCATATTAAGACTTGGGGGCTTTTTTTATTGTCTGAACTTTATCCAATGATTTGAATATCCTTAAGTTTTTATATGAAGATTGTCGTTTGCTTCAATTTAACTTTTGGGACTCATGGATAAGAATGGGTATACAGAATAAGAAATAAAGATATATGTGAAGATATAGCTCACCTATTCAGTCTTTATCAATTTACTGCCAACAAAAAACCAGTGCTTTCACACTGGTTTTTTGTAGAACAGGCACTGAATCGTATCAGTGCGATGTCATCGCATTAAATAGTTTCAAGTGCAGCATTGAATGTTGCGCTTGGACGCATTACTGCATTCACTTTAGCTTGATCTACTGCGTAGTAACCACCGATATCAACCGATTTACCTTGTACTTCCGCAAGTTCAGCAACAATTTTGTCTTCGTTTGCAGCTAAAGCTTGTGCAAGTGGTGCAAACTTCGCTTTCAACTCAGCATCTTCGTCTTGAGCAGCAAGTGCTTCTGCCCAGAATTTTGCCAAGTAGAAGTGGCTGCCACGGTTGTCCAGTTCGCCAGTACGACGTGATGGAGACTTGTCGTTATCAAGTAATTTGCTGGTCGCTTGATCAAGAGTTGATGCAAGTAATTTCGCACGAGTATTATCTTCTTTAATACCCATTTCTTCTAAAGAAGCAGCAAGCGCAAGGAACTCACCTAATGAATCCCAACGTAAGTGGTTTTCTTCAACAAGTTGTTGTACGTGTTTAGGCGCAGAACCACCCGCACCAGTTTCGTACATACCACCACCCGCCATTAGCGGAACGATAGATAACATTTTCGCAGAAGTACCAAGCTCCATAATTGGGAACAAGTCAGTGAGGTAGTCACGTAAGATGTTACCTGTTACAGAAATGGTGTCTAAACCACGCGCAACACGCTCAAGCGTATAACGCATCGCACGAACTTGTGACATGATTTGAATATCTAAACCAGTCGTGTCGTGATCTTTTAAGTATTTTTGAACTTTCTTGATCACTTCGTTTTCGTGTGGACGGTACGGGTCTAACCAGAAAATTGCTGGCATACCAGAGTTACGTGCACGTGTTACTGCAAGTTTAACCCAGTCGCGAATAGGTGCATCTTTCACCTGACACATACGCCAGATGTCGCCTTCTTCTACGTTTTGAGTCATCAACACTTCACCCGTGTCAATGTCGGTGATGTTTGCAACACCTGCAGCAGGAACTTCAAAAGTCTTGTCGTGTGAGCCGTATTCTTCAGCTTTTTGCGCCATCAAACCTACGTTTGGCACAGTACCCATCGTACGTGGGTCGAAGTTACCATTCCACTTACAGAAATTGATCATTTCTTGGTAAATACGCGCGAAAGTAGATTCAGGCATTACTGCTTTACAGTCGTAAGGTTTACCGTCAGCACCCCACATTTTACCGCCACCACGAATCATTGCAGGCATAGAAGCATCTACAATTACGTCGTTTGGAGAGTGGAAGTTGGTGATGCCTTTTGCAGAATCCACCATTGCAAGTGCAGGGCGGTGTTCTTGGCATGCGTGTAAATCTTCGATGATTTCTTCACGTAAAGAAGTTGGTAAGGTTTCGATCTTTTCATAAAGACCTGCCATACCGTTGTTGACGTTAATGCCAAGTTCTTCAAACAATTTACCGTGTTTTTCAAACGCTTCTTTATAGTAAATTTTCACACAGTGACCGAATACAATCGGGTGTGAAACTTTCATCATGGTCGCTTTTACGTGTAAAGAGAACAAAATGCCTGCTTCTTTACAATCATCCAATTCTTTTTCATAGAAGTCGCAAAGCGCTTTCTTGCTCATGAACATAGAATCGATGATTTCGCCATCAAGTAACGCTACTTTTTCTTTCAATACAATGGTTTCACCAGAATGAGTGATGAGTTCCATTTTTACGTTACGTGCGCGGTCAAGCGTCATTGATTTTTCGCCATGGTAGAAGTCACCTTCATCCATGTGTGAAACGTGAGTTTGTGACCATTGCTTCCATTCACCCATAGAGTGAGGGTGTTTTTTTGCATAGTTTTTCACTGCAGCAGGTGCACGACGGTCAGAGTTACCTTCACGTAATACAGGGTTTACTGCTGAACCTAAGCATTTACCAAAACGAGCGAGTAAAGCTTTCTCTTCTTCAGTATCCGCATTTTCAGGATAGTCAGGAATTGCATAGCCTTTTGCTTGTAATTCCTTGATACATGCAATTAACTGAGCAACTGAAGCACTGATGTTTGGAAGTTTGATGATATTGGTATCTGGATCTTGCGTGAGACGTCCAAGCTCTGCGAGGTTGTCGGCTACCTTCTGTTCTTCGCTTAGGTATTCCGAGAATTCAGAGAGTACGCGTGCTGCTACAGAGATATCACTCTTGACAATCTCGATGCCAGCAGGCTTAGTAAAGGTCTCAATGATCGGCAGTAGAGAGTAGGTCGCCAACAATGGCGCCTCATCGGTCAGTGTGTAAATGATTTTTGACTTTCCACCAGCCATATATAGCCCCTTGCTTTGATTGAGTTTTTTAGGAGCGAGATGATGACTCAGCCCCTGCGAACCGATTTGCCTAATTTAACCTTGAGAGTATCGACTCTCTATGCATTTCAGTCAACGTAATTACAGTGATGACGCCATTTCGCTACGAAATGATGTGTCGCATTTGTGCGAGTCAAGACACGGCTTAATGTAAAAATGAGCCTATTTAAACCTAAAAATCGCCTTGAGTATTTACTGTTGAAATACTAATCAAATCGTATGATGAAGATATGACATCAAAAATATATGTATATTTTATTATAAATTAACCAGTTGAGGGTTCGACTTAAGTCGAATGTTTGATAAATAACCGATGAAAATGATAGGTAGATATATTTATTCTATTTATTTTATATGTTTATCAATATGTTGCTTCGGTTTTTTACAGTGTGATGCAATGTAAATTCTTGTATAGAAGTTGAGATTTTCTTCAAAAACGGAGGGAAATCTACAGATAAAAAGCCTGATTTATATTTTAAAAGTTTAGATCTATTTTTATGGTCCAAATTTTACATAAATAAGCGTATTTTTTAGCGGGTTTGTAGCACCGTTTGATCCATCAAAAATGATAATCAAGCATGAGCTAAACCCTTGTTAATCCATAGATGAAAAAATCAAGTAGTAAAGAAGAAATGCCGAGTTGTTACGCAGTTTTTTAAATTAGTTTGAAAGCTTGTGTTTTGTGTTAAAGTTTGTAGGTTAACTCTGGATTCAGTGGATGAGTTTTGTAGATAAAATAATTCATAGTGCGCAGCACACTTTAATCAACGAGGCAAAAATGAAAATACAGTTGCTGGAAATTGGTCCTGAAACGGAGCAACTCAGTGCTTGCACACTCTCGTTATTATTGGGTGTACATACGCCAAGTAACCAAATTGATGGTTTTTTGAAGTTTGCCCGTCAAATGCTGCAAGTCGATCATGCCATTTTGACTTTTAAAAATGAGCCGTACATCTGGTATTCCACCAATCAAGTTTTTAAAGCCTTTCGTGCCAACCCAAACGCACGGTTAGACGCTTTCTTTCAAGGTCAGCAACTGATTGAACCTCAACATCCTCAATATGCAAATTTTGTGCAGCACATCGCAAGTTTGGGGATAGAAGCCGCGCGCCTAATCGCACTGGATTTACTCAAAACCGATGGGGAGTCGATTGGGCAGTTGTTGTTATTTGATCATCGTGAAGAAGCGTTTAGTTTAGGTGCTTTGCCGACAGTGGCGGAGTTTGCTGCAGGTTTGGTGCGTTATATTGAATTAAAAGTTGATTATGCAAGCTTAAAAGAACTGTATGAACAGCAGTCTGCATTGAATTTTAGTAAAACCAAATTTTTCCAAATTATTGCGCATGATTTGCGCGCGCCATTTCATGGCTTATTGGGATTTTCGGAAGTTTTAGCGCAAGAGCGCGAAACTTTGGATGATTCTAGTATTCAAAATATTGCCGACTATTTATTCGACACAGCACAATCGACCTATAACTTGCTAGAAAGTTTATTGAATTGGGCGATGGCAGAGGGTGGACGCTTTGTGTATCACCCAATTAATTTTGAGTTAAAGCAATCGACCAAAATTGTTTGCGATGTGTTGAAAAGTTTGGCAATCAAGAAAAATATTGAACTGATTGATCAAGTTGAAGAAGGCATTAAAGTTTATGCCGACATCAATATGATTACCTCGGTGATTCAAAATTTGGTGTCGAATGCGCTGAAATTTACCTTTACCGATGGCACAGGCAAAGTCATTTTACGTGCAGAGCAAACAGAAACCAGTGTGGATATTTATATTCAAGATACGGGTTTGGGCATGACTGCACAACAACTCGAAACGCTGTTCGAGCCTAAACTTACTGTTAGTTTTAAAGGCACTGCAGGTGAAAAGGGTATTGGTTTAGGTTTGGTGTTGTGTAAGCGTTTTGTCGATTTGAACCACGGGCAAATTGTGGTGGAATCGAAAGAAGGTGTGGGAACGACTTTTAAAGTCNATACAAAGCAAGCAAAAGCCTGTGGATGTTTAAAATCATCCACAGGCTTTTTTTATCGTGATCAATTTAGATCAACTCTTGCATTATTGAATGTTTTGAATCGGACTACCACCCAACGCTTGCAATAAAGTCACATAGGCGTTGTATTGGTTTTGCTTGGTCTGCAATAAACTTAAACGTGCATTGCGGGTGGTTTCTTGTGCATCTAGCAGGTTTTTTAAGGCAATCGCACCATGCCGATAACGCACCTCAGTTAAGCGTTCAGTTTTCTCTGCCAGTGCTAAATTGCGGCTTTGCAGCGCGACTTGTTGATTCAGCGCGGTTCGTGCTGACAGTGCATTTTCGACATCGGCAAAGGCTTTATATAAAGTTTGTCGATATTGCACAATGGCTTTTTCATATTCCAAAGCATTCACTTTTAGATCGCGCTGCATATCATTCCATTGCAAAAATGGCAGGGTTAAACCTGCACCTAAAGTGGCAATTGGGTTTTTTAGGGCATCGCTTAAAGAGGTATGCGCGCCTGTACCGACACCTGTACTGAGTGTGCCTGTAAGACTGATGGATGGGTAATAACTGGCTCGATTGGCATCTTTATTGGCCAAGGCTTTACGTAATCGTAATTCGGCTGCACGTAAGTCGGGACGACGTGACAGCAGTTCTGCAGGTAAGCCAGCAGTAATATTCGGTAAACGAACAGCGGCTAAACTCTGTGGTTCATTGATATTCAACATTTGCACAGGTTGATGCAGTAAAACTGCCAAGGCGGTGCGTGTTTCAACTTTTTGCTGTGCAATTTGGCTCAAGGTTGATTTTTGACTTTGCAGGGCTTGTTCGGCTTGGTTTAAATCCAATCCTGAAACTGCACCCGCGCGATATTGCGCACTGACCAATTGATACGTTTTTTGCGTACTGGCAAGGTTTTGTTGTGCGACAACATAGCGTTCATTTAAATAACCCAATTGCCAATATAAATTGGCAGTGGTTGCAATCAGGCTTTGTGCGGTGGCTTGTAAGTCTTGTTCGGTGGCTAAGGCTTCCCAACGTGCAGCTTCAGTCTGATTGGCAAGTTTACCGAATAAGTCCAATTCATAGCTCAGTCCGGGATAATTCAGCGAAATCCCACGCGCTGTATCACCATTGCCCTCTAAACTAAATTGATGCCCTGTAGAAATACCTGCATTGCCAATCCGGACACCTTGCTGACTTTGGCTTTGTTTGGCTTGTAATCTGGCTTGTTGTAAATTCAGTCCTGCAACCGCGAGGTCACTGTTGCGCGCCAAGACTTGTTCAACCAATTGATTTAAAGCAGCATCGTGAAAGAGTGTCCACCAACGGTCTGTATTTAGTTGTGCAAGGACTTGCTGGCTTTTTTGCTGCTGCTCAAACTGTTGAGGAATATTTACAGCAGGTGCCTGATAAGGTGTTTTGACTACGGCTGCACAACCCACTAAGCTGCTGCCAAGAAAAAGCGCAGTGACGAGTTGGCTGAATTGTCGTGACTTCTGGTTAAATCGCATCATCATTCCTTACTCTAATTCCTTATTCTCTAGATAGCGCATCGACAGGGTTCAGTTGGGCAGCATTACGTGCAGGAATAAAACCGAACACAATTCCAATCAGGCTTGAACAGACAAAAGCGGCTACAATCGAGGTGGTGGAGTACGCCATTTGAAAGGTTCCACCTGCCACATGATTAATCAATTGCCCAATTCCGAGTGCGAGCAAGACGCCAAGTACACCGCCTAAAATACACACTAAAATGGCTTCAATTAAAAATTGCTGCAAAATATCGCTTTGTCGTGCGCCGACTGCCATGCGTACCCCAATTTCTTGGGTGCGTTCTGTGACAGAGACCAACATGATGTTCATTACGCCAATTCCACCGACCACCAGTGAAATCACTGCAATAGCAGAAACCAGTAAGGTCATGGTGGCGGTAGTTTGTTGGATGGTTTCACGGATACTGTCGGCATTTTGAGTAAATACATCCTGCGCACCATGACGCTGTACCAACAGACTTAGGATGGCATTTTCTGCTGCAGCACTTGGATATTCATCTTTGACTCGTACAATAATGCTGCGCACATGGCTTTGGCCAAGCATGCGGCTCATTACCGTAGAGTAGGGCAAATACACATTTAAGCTGTCGGCATTGCCCATCATGCTTTTTTGTTCTTCGACCACGCCAATAATACGGCTGGGTACGCTGCCCAATAAAATTACTTGCCCGACAGGGTTGCTGCCATCACTAAAAAATGTATTTTTGGTGTTGTGATCAATCACCACATCTTGCGCTTGTTCCAGCACGCTGTGTTTGTCAAAAGGCTGACCCGACTGGAAGTTCATGCCGCGCACATAGAAAAAGTCTTCGCTCACACCATTGACTGTGGCAGAAGCCTCGGTGTCTTTAAAACGTACTGTGACGTTGCTATTGACCGATGGGCTGACCCCATCCACATAAGGTTGTTCTGCCAAAGCATCGGCATCGGCAGGAATTAGGGTTTTAAGCTGAGATGAGCGCGAGGTATCACCAAAACCACGCCCCTGAAACACGGTAATGGTGTTGGTACCTAAACTGCTGATGTTCTCTAAAATTTGTTTCTGTGAACCATTGCCAAGTGCCACAACAGATACAACCGAAGCGATCCCGATAATAATCCCGAGCATGGTTAAAAAGGTGCGCATGCGATGCGCATTCATCGCCAGTAGCGCCATGCGGAACGCTTCACCTAAACGATCAAATACAGAACGCCAAGCTGAAGTTCTTTTTTGTGGTGAATGTTGCAAAGTTTGTTGGGTAATATCATCTTGATCGGCAGGTGTGTTGGGCTGATCAGAAATAATAAGCCCGTCACTGATTTCAATAATCCGTGTGGCATTTTTAGCGACATTATGGTCATGTGTGACCAAGATGATGGTGTGACCTTTGGTATTTAGCTCACGCAAAATCCGCATCACTTCAATACCGCTATTCTTGTCGAGTGCACCTGTGGGTTCATCGGCAAGAATCACATCGCCACCATTCATCAAGGCACGTGCAATGGATACACGTTGTTGTTGTCCACCTGAAAGCTGACTTGGGCGGTTTTGGGTTTTATCGGCTAGACCTAAGTCACTGAGCAGCGCAGTCGCGCGTGCTTGTCGTTCTTCAACATCGGCACCTGCATAAATTGCAGGCACTTCGACGTTGCCCGCAGCGCTTAAATCACCCAATAAGTGATAGCGCTGGAAAATAAAACCAAAATATTCACGACGTAGTTGTGCCAATTCATCGGCTTCAAGTTGTCGAGTTTCGCGTCCTTTGACTTTATAGCTGCCAGTAGTGGGTTGATCCAGACAGCCCAAAATATTCATGAGGGTGGATTTTCCTGAACCTGACTGACCCACAATTGCAACCAATTCACCTGGGTAAATCTTCAGATCAATACCTTTGAGAATCTGTACTGTAGATTCGCCCGCAGGGAATTCACGGGTCAGATTGGTGACCTCTAACAGAGGTTGTGACTGACTCATCTTACATTCTCACTGATGGACCAACACGACCACCACGCTTCGCCGCATCATTTGAGGTATCGGAACCATCGGCAATAATGACTTGATCGCCCAGTTTTAGGCCACGAATGACTTGTACCGTTGCACGGTTATTTAAGCCAAGCAATACCGATTGTGGACGAGCTGAACCATCAGCTTGCAGTACACGTACCATGCCTAAAGAGGCTTTACCTTGATCAACCAAGGCTTTTTCATTGGTAGTCAATTCCAAGCGGGCAGGGCGTTTGCTAGAACTGGCATCGGTATTGTCGCGCTCAGCACGTACGTTGCTGTCTGAATTATTGCTGTTGCCACGACTGCGTGAACGGTTTACACCTTGTACCGCAGCAGCAGGAATGGTCAGCACATTGCGTGCCTCTGCCAATACAATGGACACTTGTGCGGTCATATTGATGCGTAGCTTGCCGTCTTCATTTGGTACGTCAAATAAAGCGTTGTAGTACACGGCAGAACTTGAAGATGATGACGTATTGTTATTGCTTTCGGTATTGATGGATTTGGGTGCAGGTTCTACCTGACGTAAAGTAGCGTAATGTTTTTTCTCACTGTTGCCCAAGGTGGTGAAATAGACCGTTTGTCCCTCTTCGACCTTCATTACATCCGCTTCAGAAATTTCTGCTTTTACAGTCATGGTGTCAAGTTTGGCTAATTTAACAATCGTGGGCGCACTTTGATTGGCGTTCACGGTTTGACCTTCTTCGGTCACAATTGCGACGACAGTGCCATCCATTGGGGCAAGAATACGGGTATAACCTAAATTTTCTTTAGACGTGTCTAAAGTTAGGCGTGACTGTTCAATTTGAGCGTTAATGGCAGCAATTTCTGCTTGCGAAGTTTTATAGTTGGCTAAGGCAGTTTCAAGTTCGGCACGTGAGGTCGCATCTTGCGCATACATGGCTTGTTGACGCTGATATTCTGCTGCGACTTTAGCAAGATTAGCTTGTCGAACCGCCAATTGTGCCTGTTGGTTTTTAATGCTGGCTTGTGCTGTTTTAAACTCGTTTTCCTGTCGTACAGAGTCAATTTGGGCAATCAACTGTCCTTGTTTGACTTGATCGCCTAACTGAACATACATTTTTTTGACTTGACCTGAAACTTGCGCACCAACACTGACCATTTTGGTGGCTTCAAGTACGCCTGTTGCCAACACCGCACTTTCAATATCTCCACGGCTCACTTCGGCAGTAATGTATTGCGGTTGTTGTTCTTTGGGTTTTAAAAAATACCAAGCGGCAAATGCCAGCATCAGCGCAATGATAATTCCCACAATAAGTTTGGTCGATTTTATTTTTGGCATGAGTCAAAAAACAGAAAAAGAAATTAAAAGGATTATAGAAGTGAAATAAGGATAAATCGTGAATTTTTTGAAGAAACTGCAAATGAGAATTATTTATTAGTGGTTTGAGCTAGATTTAATACAGTCTGAGTACGGTATTACATCCATAAAAAAAGTGAAAATAGCATCTGTTAACGAGGTGGGGTAGTTTGTTTCATCTCTATGATAATTTTATGAATTTTTATGATAAATGCTGAAAAATACAACTATGGTCTAAGTTGCTTAAAAAACCTTATTTTCTATATGGATTTAAGAATTAAAAGCAGCTAGTATCAAATTCCATAAAATAACTAGGACTTACGCATTGACGGATTCAAAAAAGTATTAAAATACTTTATAAAGTATCTGTGATCAGACGAATTAAACATGCTTCTACAGCAACTTGTACATTACCCATTTATATGGGCTTTCTCATGA
>NZ_JBWKMK010000043.1:0-23662 GCF_056431365.1 Acinetobacter seohaensis | reverse complement strand
CCCGATTAATGAGAGCGCGATTATAGGAAGACCAGTTGGTTGTACGATAAGTTTTAGGAGTAGGTTTATTCATTTTGAAATTATAGGACTGAATAAACCTTATAGGCTAGGTTTGTGCAACAAAGCCGGTCGCATCTAATTCAACTTTAGGATTGGCTGAACTTGGCTTGCTTTCTAAAGATGCGCCCGCTTTTCCTTCTTTAATATTTGCAATCATGTGACCTGCGGCGATTAGGTCTTGTTCAGTGCGTGGGTTAATTTCTAATTCATTAAAATAAGCGTACATTAAACCGACACCGACATAAGGACGGAATTTATTTACACCAGTTTTGCCAAAATGGTATTGAAACTCAAATGCAGGTGTCCATGCACGGGCAGAAGCAGCAGGGCCATGTGCTTCTAAATCGGTAATGAAAATATCATTTTGTAATTCAAGCTCACCCAATGCACCACCTAATGGACGTGCAATTGCTGAAAAGGGTGCATAGATTTTACCTTTGCCTTGTAAATCAACTTTAGGGGGAATACCACCTTTGACTTCAAAGGAAATATTATCGGTAAAGAAATAGTTGCTGATGATACCCAGCGTGGTGACATCATCTGCTTCTAAACCTGTACCAGGATTATCCCATTGTTCCAAACCTGAAATTGTGGCTTGTCCACTCATGTTGGCAGGAACGGTAGGCAGCAAATTTAATGCCCCACTTAATAATACGGGTGGCTCAAAACCGTCACGTAAATTATCTCTTACAGTTTGAGATTGAACCTCACCGACATCGGCTGTGTAGCCGTTGTGAATGGCTGTATTGACCCGAAAAGGTTGTGCTTTGCCTTGTGGCATAACGTGCAGCGCACCTACCGAAACAGAAAAGCGTTTAAAACCATCACCATCTTTTAAACTAAAATAAGGTGAGTTGGCATAACTGATGACTGGCAAACTACTCAGTGCCAAACAGCATAGTGTTTTTTTCATTGTGGAACTCCATGTCCAATTTTGCTTGTTGTTATTTACGGCATTGTTATGCAAGGCATTATGAAATGGACTGGAAAAATAAAACTGTTGTTTTTACAAGATATTTTTTTAAACTTTTGTGAATAACTGGAAAAGTGTGCAGGTGTTTTGTTAAATCCAAAACTGTTGAATACGTGAAAATGCTTGTTTTATTGGATGGCTTTAAAGTTCTATTGGTTTGAAATAAAAAGATTTTATAGAAATTGTATGCGTTGAAATTAATAAAAAAGACCAGTCGGAACTGATCTTTTTGACATACGGGTTAAATTTTTAGCCAATGACAGATTTTGGCTGCAAACACGTTATGCAGTAAAGCGTGATAAATCTTCATCAGGGCGGGCAGTCAGCACTTCCAAGCCATCTTTGGTGACCAAAATGGTGTGTTCAAACTGTGCCGATAATTTGTGGTCTTTGGTCACCACTGTCCATTTATCGCCAAGTAATTTGGTTTGCCATACGCCTGCATTGACCATTGGTTCAATGGTAAAAGTCATACCTTCTTCTAAAATCATGCCTGTGTTGGCTTGACCATAGTGCAATACTTGTGGCTCATCGTGGAAGGTAGTCCCAATACCATGACCGCAATATTCACGCACGACACTAAAGCGTTCAGATTCAACATATTTTTGAATCGCATGACCAATATCACCAATGGTTGAACCGGGTTTAACGGTTGCCATACCGCGATACATCGCTTCTTGGGCAACTTTGCATAAACGATTGGCTAAAATGGAAGTTTCACCACCCACGATATACATCATATTGGTATCGCCGTGGAAACCATCTTTAATGACTGTGACATCAATATTTAAAATATCGCCTTTCTTCAGCACTTTACTTTCTGACGGAATACCGTGACAAACCACATGGTTAACCGATGTGCAAATGGTGTGTTGGAATGCTGGACGACCCGGAGCAGCACCATAACCTAAGCAGGCAGGAATAGCTTGTTGCTGATTGACAATATAGTCATGGCAAATCGTATCCAGTTCGAGCGTAGTAACGCCTGGTTTAACGTGTGCTTTGATCATCTCCAAAACTTCTGCCGCCAGTCGTCCTGCCACGCGCATTTTTTCAATATCTTCTGCGGTTTTGATGAGTCGACGAGGTGCTTGATAAGTTGTGTTCATGATCTTTAAAAACTTTTGGAAATTTGTGTGTGACTATGGTATAAATAGCCGCCCATTTTATCAAATGCTTTTTATGAATATGTTTCAAAGAGCTTGGTAAAAGGGAAATTAAAAATCCGCACATATATCGTCACATTACTCTGGGTGCCCTTTGGGGTGGAGAATGCGGATATATGGAGGCCTAACCCAAACATTTAAGGTAAAGAAAATGGCAGATTACAACGTAAGCATGCGCGACCTTCTTCAAGCTGGCGCACACTTTGGTCACCAAACACGTTTCTGGAACCCAAAGATGCGTCAATACATCTTTGGTGCGCGTAACAAAATTCACATCATCAACCTTGAACACACTGTTCCTGCGTTAAATGATGCTTTGAACTTTGCAAACCAATTGGCTAGCAAAAAGAACAAAGTTTTGTTCGTTGGTACAAAACGTGCTGCTTCTGCAATCATCCGTGAACAAGCTCAACGCGCTGGTCAACCGTATGTAGATCACCGTTGGTTAGGTGGTATGTTGACGAACTGGAAAACACTTCGCCAATCTATCAGCCGTTTAAAAGATCTTCAAGTTCAGTCTACTGACGGTACTTTTGCTAAGCTTACTAAACGTGAAGCTTTAGAGCGTAGCCGTGAAATGGAAAAACTTGAGCGCGCTTTAGGCGGTGTGAAAAACATGGGTGGTTTACCTGACGCATTATTCGTAATTGACGTTGATCACGAAGCAATTGCAATTAAAGAAGCGAAAAACTTAGGTATTCCTGTAATCGGTATCGTTGATACAAACTCTAACCCAGACAACGTAGACTACGTTATTCCGGGTAACGACGATGCGATCCGTGCAGTAACACTTTACGCTTCTTCAATGGCTGATGCGATCATTGCTGGTAAAGAATACGCTCAAACTCAAGCCAATGCTCAAGCAAAAGGCGAAGAAGCTCCTGCTTCTGAGGCTTAATGCGTTTTGACGTAAGCTTGTCATTTTTGCGACATGTGATGGTGGCAAAGTAAGCGTCATGTATGCAGACGGCCCAAGAGACACCCTCTGGGCCGTTTCTGTTAAAAAAAGAATTCATTTTCTACCGATTTTAGGAGATAAACATGACTGCAGTTACAGCAAGCATGGTTAAAGAATTGCGTGATCGTACTGGTCTAGCAATGATGGAATGTAAAAAAGCATTAACAGAAGCGGGCGGTGACATCGAATTAGCGATTGACAACCTTCGTAAATCTGGTCAAGCAAAAGCTGCTAAAAAAGCAGGTAACATTGCTGCTGACGGTGCAATCACAATCGTTCAAGAAGGCAACAAAGCGATTCTTTTAGAAGTAAACTGTCAAACTGACTTCGTTGCAAAAGACGAAAACTTTGCTGGTTTCTCTGCGAAAGTTGCTGCTGCTGCTCTTGCTGCAAACGAAACTGATGCTGCTAAAATTGCTGAACTTAAACTTGAAGATGGCGTAACTGTTGAAGAAACACGTGTTGCACTTGTTCAAAAAATTGGTGAAAACATCCAAGTTCGTCGTGCACAAATCGTTGAAGGTGAAAACCTTGCTGTGTACAAGCACGGTTTAAAAATCGGTGTTGTTGTTTCTTACACAGGTGATGCTGCGACTGGTAAAGGTATTGCAATGCACGTTGCTGCATTCAACCCAGTTGCTGTTACTGCTGAACAAGTTCCTGCTGATCTTATCGCTAAAGAGAAAGAAATTGCAGAAGCGAAAGCAGTTGAATCTGGTAAGCCTGCAAACATCGTAGAGAAGATGGTAACTGGTTCAGTTGAAAAATACTTGAACGAAGTTGCGCTTGATCGTCAAATGTACGTAATTGACAACGAGAAGAAAGTTGCTGAAGTATTAAAAGCAACTGGTACAACTGTTGCTCAATTCGTTCGTTTCGAAGTAGGCGAAGGTATTGAGAAAAAAGCAGAAATGAGCTTCGCTGAAGAAGTTGCTGCTGCTCAAGCTGCTGCAAAATAATTTTTACTTAAGGTAAAATATTTTGTAAGGAAAGCCCCAATTTATTTTGGGGCTTTTTTGTGAATATAGATTTTGGCAATATGCAATCGTGGCATAAATATTGAGATGAAGATTAAAGATATTAATTTTAAATCAGTATGTTACGAATAATTGACTTAATCGTATAGGGTGGAATCAGAACAAGAAGGTTATATGGCAAATAAAAAGAATTTAAGCATCGGCGCAATTATTGTAGTGCTAATTGCTGCATTTTTTGGCATAGATTTACAGCAGTTTCAGTCTGAAACATCAAATGCACCATCTACAAGTACTGCTCGCACATCGCAAACTGAAAAAGAGCAGTTAGACGTACAGCGAGATGCGCTGCAAGATGATGCTCAGGGTGTTCAGCTGATTGAACGTGCGTTTGAGCGCAAACAGAGCGATTTACAAGTCCGTGCGAGTGGGCAGGTCATTGCAGTGTTAGCGGATGACAACGAAGGCTCACGTCATCAAAAATTTATTTTAAAACTGAATAATGGGCAAACTGTATTGGTTGCACATAATATTGATCTTGCACCACGAATTACCAATATTGCAAAAGGTGATACTGTTGAGTTTTTTGGTGAATATGAATACTCAGATAAGGGTGGGGTGATTCACTGGACGCATCATGATCCAGCAAATAAACACGTGGGCGGATGGTTAAAACATCAAGGAAGAACCTATCAATAACGGTTCTTCCGATAACGAAAATAGGATATAGCGTTTAAATGCTCATAATGCTGTTTTTACGACGTGTTTTCCAAGAGGGTAGGATTTTACCTAAATAGGCATCCATGCACCAAATTGGGCCAATGAGAAGGAATTGGAGGTCTTTGAAGAATGAAGGCTTTTTCCCTTCAACTTTGTGACCATAAAACTGCCCAATCCACGCCAAAACAAAAATTGCGATATAAAAACCCATTCCAACAGGCAAAACATAAATCAGCCATGCCATTACCAGCATTAATGCTGCCATTGCAACTGCAAGAACCAAGTCTAAACGTGCATAAAAAATAAAACTGAGCACCAGAAGTAATGTTGTTAGTAAAGCGCTGAAATGCGCCAAGATGCCGACAATCGAAAAAAAGATCGTAGGTACGCACACCCAGTGAATTAATTTATTGGTTTTATTTTGATGGCTCTCGCTGTATTCATCTAGCCACTCGCTTACTGTCTTCATGTGCTACTCCTGTAGACCGATCATCCGTTGTTATTGTTTGACTGTCTAAAATATAACTGAGAACAGTGAGGCGGTCAAAACAGTATTCATATTTTCAAAATGAAGTGGCAACAAAATTTGTGTGGATCATCTTTGTGCAGACATGCATGGGATGACTGTAAATCTTACAGGCATTAAAAAAGCCACATTGCTGTGGCTTTCAAGTCAAATGTGAAGTCGTGTAAGCGAATCTTAAGAGTTTGGACCGTCAATACGCTCAATGCTTACTTTGGCAGTACCTGCATTGGTGATGCCCAATTGTTTTGCAGCGCCATAAGAAAGATCGAGTACACGGTTGCCATGGAATGGACCACGGTCATTTACTTTAACTACAACGCTTTTACCATTGTTTTTATTGGTTACGCGAATATAGCAGTTTAGCGGCAGGCTACGGTGTGCAGCAGTCATTGCGTTCATGTCGAACGTTTCACCGCTTGCAGTTTTACGACCGTGGAATTGACGACCGTACCAAGATGCCATACCTGTTTGGCTAAATTTACGTACAGTGTTCGATGCCACTGTATTTAACTTTTCAATCACTGAAGGCTCTTCAGCAGGAATTTCAATTTTCGCTGCAATCGTTTGACGACGGATTTGGTCGCCTGAACGTTCGGTGATTGAAAGGCTATTCAAATTTGAGAAATGTGAATTAAAACTTTGTGCTTCTTTGTTCAGTACACGCGCAGCTAGGCTAGATGACTCATTATCATTGTTGAATGATGATTGCACCATTTCAGCTTGCGACTGACTTAGGGCAACAGCTGCAGAAAGTGCAAGTAAGTATTTAAGTGAACTATGCATGGTTTGAACTCCTGAAGACAGAATTTTTAACTTATTTCGCTCTTAACTGATTGAAATAGTGGTAATCCTGTCTGTAATTTCACTTTTTCGACTACATTTGACGAAATGGATAATATTCATCCCTCACTAAAGGTGTCTAGTCTTTATACGAAAATAATGACAAAAAGTACCAAAAACCAACTCTATTTGATTAAAAAATAATCAATATTGTAACATTGTATGTAAAAAGTTTGTTTTGTGATCAAATTGTCAAAAATATTTCTTGACTTTTTGGTTTTATATTTAAATTTGTACTTAGCGACTCGCAATTTCAGTGCCCAATAACCACAGTGCAGTCGCATACATACGGCTACGGTTATAAGTCGTAATCACCTGAAAATTTGGGTAGGTTATATAGTAGATATGACCATAATTTTCTTGTAATTGAATGACATTGACCAAGTCGAGGTCATCTATTTGCACAATTGGATTCATTGGCATCACGCCTTGCGATTTTAAAACCCCATAAGGTGTTGGCAGGGTCAAATCTTTGGCAATGACACTGTCAGGATTGTTGCCTGTATATCGTGCAGCAAATGCAATGGGTTGATTGCGCTGCCAGCCATGTTGTGCCAAGTAGTTTGCAATGGAGCCAATGGCATCGACTGCCGAGTTGCGTAGATCAATATGTCCGTTGCCGTCATAATCGACCCCAAATTTTGGAATATTGCTAGGCATAAACTGCGGATAACCAACAGCACCTGCATAAGAACCAACAATTGAAGAAGTTGGCACACCATCTTTATATGACCATGCGATCAGTGCTGCGAGTTCATCTTTAAAGTATTCCGCGCGACGTTCATAACCAAAGCCTAAGGTGGCAAGGGCATCACGGGTTACAAAAGAGCCCTTATTGCTTCCAAAACCTGTTTCTACACCCAGAATCCCTAAAATAATGGATTGCGGTACACCAAATTGCTGTTCAGCACGATTGAGCGTGTCTGCATATTGTTGTTTAAAGCGCACACCGCGCTGAATAGTGCTTTCTGCAAGGAAATTGGTTTTATAGTCGTACCAAGGCTTACTTTCGCCTGGGCGGTTCATGATGTTGATGATATTGGGTAAGTTTTTAGAGCCTTCCATCGCCCAATCGACTTGTGCTGCACTCAAGCCATAGGTCTGCATGGTTTTTTGTTTAAAACTGGCATAAGACGGATGATTTTGGAAATCATTGGCCTGACAAAAACTGGTGATAGAAAATGCACCAATGAGTAAAGAAAGACGTTTTAGTTTGTTATAAAAATCAAGTTTGAACATATTGAGGAAAATTCCAAATTGATGATTTACACAACTTATTTATATGCAGTAAATAAGTTGCTACTTATATATGAAGAATAAGCCGCTATTGGGGCCAAACTGCGAAAGCGAAGTAAGCGGCTAAGATAGCATTCATGCGTGACTGGTTTGCAAAAACTTATACAAAAATAGACAAAGAATGTGTAAAAAGCGCGCAGGATTTGTAACAAAATTCAATCTAGGTGCAAAAAGTTATTCTTGATTGTGCAAAAGTTGCAGACATATCCTGATATTGCATTGCATATAAAAATGCCTGATCAAAATCAGGCATTTTGCACTTAACATGCAACAAAAGGGCTTAAAACGCATTATGAGTTAAACCCACTGATATTAATGATGGAATAAGGTGTCGTGATATTCCGCTAAAACCAAGAGTTCCTCTTTGGTTAAATTTGGGATGATTTTATCCACCGCAATATGGACAGCTTTAATTACCGCTGCTGCGCCAATATCTGCTGCTTTACGCTTAATCATGCCCAAATCGAGGGTTTTGTTAAAGTCGCTCATAAAGTGGCGTACCGTCGCTTCTGCAAACTGTTTATATAGTTCGGTTAAAGCAGCTTTGTTCACTTCATTGCCTGCTTGAATTTCGGCATAGTTGTGTTTCAGGTTGGTCACTAAACTTGCATCGAGCGTTTCACCTACACGTGCATTGCCTGCTGCATCTTTAAAGCTACTGCGCTCAGAAAATTCAATCGATTGTTTCACGACATCATTTGGCGCTTTGCTTAATAATTGTTTTAGGAGTACTGCAACGGTAGATTTGACATAGCCCGCAAGTTTTTCGGCAGTGTCGCGTTTATCGCTGGCAGGAAAACGACGTACCAACTCGGTTAAAATGGCATCAATGATTTCTTCATTAATCATTAATGCGGTTTTGTCGCGCAGTGGGTACAGCGGCTCACTTGAATTTTTTTTCTGTTGTGCAGTTTCAATCGTATTTAATAATTCTGCAGATGGAATGAATCCAAAAAATGGCATTGTTCAACCTCAATGTTGTTATTGTCGCGCTAAACGAATAGGGCGAGGCATCCATGTTAAGTCCGATACACGGCAAGGGTTAATGTCTAAACCACCACGACGTGTATAGGTTGCATATACCATCAGTTTTTCTGGTGCGAATTTTTGCCAGATGTCTGCAAACATCTGTTCCACACATTGTTCATGGAAACCATTATGCTGACGATAAGAAATAATATAAGCCAAAATACTGCGATAACAAGGTTTTTTGCCTTGATAACGGATAAAAACCGTGCCCCAGTCAGGTTGTCCTGTGACAGGACAATTGCTGCGTAATAAATGTGAGAAAAGTTGTACCTCTATATCTTCCGCTTGTTCTAAATCGAATTGCAATAAACTTGGGTCAGGATGCTGCTCTAAACGCTCAGGCGTGAGCTGATCAATACAAATACCTTCAGGTTGGCTAATTGCCAAATCATCAACCTTAAATAAAGTTAGCGTAACAGGTGCTTGTGCTGCAGCCGTTAAATCATGCTCAACAGTTTCAATGAAATTGGCTTCAGACTGAAAGCGAGTAAAGTTCATACTATTAAAGTAGAGCTTTAATGATTTTGATTCGATCAGGTTAGGTGATGAAGCAGGTAGCGTAATCCGACCAATCGCAACCTGTGGAACACCTGCGGCATTCAACCACGAAATTTCAAAAACGTGCCACCAGTCTTGCCCGAGTTGAATTCCCTCAACATCTGCATATTTTTCACGTGCAGCAGCACGTGAAATAGGGAACAAAATATCGGGTTGATATTCTGTAGGATAATTGGTGTCTTTACCAAGAAGAGATTGTTCAACACTCATTATTCACGCATTCCTGAACCACGAGAAAGTAAATGATAGGCAATACCATAAAGCACTGCACAGCATAGTGTAATCACAGATAATGAAATCGTCACGTTGACATCACTATGTCCTAAAATGCCGTAACGGAAAGCATTAACCATATACACCACAGGGTTAATTAAAGAGAGATTTTGCCAAAAAGGGCTTAAGGCACTAATGGCATAGAATACACCACCTAAATAAGTCAGTGGAGTCAGTACAAAAGTTGGAATAATAGAAATATCATCAAATGATTTGGCATAAACAGCATTAATAAAACCGCCTAATGAAAATAAAAAGGACGTAATTAATACGGTATAAATGGTAACAAACCAATTGGTAATATAAAGGTCGGTAAAGAATAGACTCATGGTGGTGACAATAATACCGACCAATACGCCACGACTAACACCACCCAAAACATAGCCCCATAAAATGGCATGCAAAGGTACAGGGCTCATGATTAGTTCTTCAATGCTTTTCTGGAATTTTGCACTAAAAAAACTTGAAGATACGTTGGCATAGCTGTTGGTAATGACTGCCATCATAATTAAGCCGGGCACAATAAATTGCATATAGCTAAAGCCGCCCATTTCACCAATACGCGAACCGACCAAATTACCAAAAATCACAAAGTACAAACTCATGGTGATGGCTGGCGGGAGCAAGGTTTGAGGCCATATGCGCATAAAACGACGAACTTCTTTATGCACTAAGGTATAGAGTGCAATCCGTAGTTGGGTAAAATTCATTGCGCAGCTCCATCTAAATTCTTTTCGACCATTTTGACAAATAACTCTTCTAGACGGTTGGACTTATTACGCATACTGCGCACGCGAATGCCTTGTGCTTCTAAAAGTTGGAATAAATCATTTAAGGTGTGAGCTTTATCCATAGTGACTTCTAGGGTCACAGCATCAATTAAGTTGAAACGTACACCAATAATATCTAAATGAATGGGTTGAATCGGTTCAGCTAAATCGAAAATAAAAGATTCTTCACTTAACTGGTTTAAGAAGTTTTTCATGGAAGTGTCTTCTTTAATCACACCACGATCAATAATCGCGATACGACGACACAACATTTCGGCTTCTTCTAAATAGTGGGTAGTGAGAATGATTGAAGTGCCTTTATCATTCATTTCTGTCAAGAAATCCCACATTGAACGGCGCAGCTCAATATCTACACCTGCAGTCGGTTCATCTAAAATAAGCAGTTTCGGTTCGTGCATCATGGCACGTGCAATCATTAAACGACGCTTCATACCGCCAGACAGCATACGCGCTTGAGTGGCACGTTTATCCCACAAACCCAGTTTTTCTAAATATTCTTCGGCACGTTGTTCGGCAACTTTTTTAGGAATACCGTAATAGCCTGCTTGTGTGACCAAAATGTCAAACGTCTTTTCAAACTGACCAAAGTTAAATTCTTGCGGTACTACCCCTAAACATTGCTTGGCTTGGGATGGTTGGGTATCTAGATTATGCCCAAAAATTTCGACAGTACCTGCCGTTTTTTTGGTAAGAGAACTGATGATGCTAATGGTTGTAGATTTACCTGCACCATTAGGTCCAAGTAGGGCATAAAACTCGCCTTCAGGAACGGTCAAATTAATTCCTTTCAGTGCTTGGAAACCATTTCGATAGGTCTTTGACACGTCCCTTAACGTCAATGCATCAGTCATGAAATTCTCACTTGAGGAATAGAGCTACTATTGTGAGCGATCCGCGTCAATAAACCAAGTAAGTTACATGGAATTCTATGTTGCAAGTTTGGAACATTGTTTAAAGCATAAGCATAAAAATACGTAACTTATATATAGTTGCTTTACCTTCAGCAATTTTTTGTTATGATGTGCAGCGCGCGCTCATAGCTCAACTGGATAGAGTACAGGTCTCCGAAGCCTGTGGCGTGGGTTCGAGTCCCGCTGAGCGCACCATTTCCTTGTTTGATCACATCCGAATTAATCCTAATATTATTAAAAATTAATAACTTATATCTACTTATTGTCCGATAATGTCCGAGGGCGTTTTAGGATACCGTAATCTTTTACGGTATTTTTTACGGTACATTCCATTTCTGACAAAAATATACCGTAAAAATGCCTAAATTAGTTATCAGTCTGACTGACTCAAAAATTAAGTCTGCAATATCAATGCAAAAGAAATCATTTGAAAAGAATATTAAGCTTTCAGATGGTGGTGGCCTTTATCTATTGTTAGATAGAAAAGGTGGGGCATATTGGCGTTTTGATTATATTCGCCCAATCTCTAAGAAAAGAGCCACTATAGCTATCGGTATTTATCCAAGTTGTACATTGGCCAGAGCTCGCGCAAAACGAAGTGAGTTTAGAGAACTGCTTGCGCAGAATATTGACCCAGCAATTCAAAAGCAAGATAAGCAGTCCCAATGTCGAAATAATAGTTTTAGATCAGTAGCAGATGAATACCGTAAGACTGAAGAGCTGGAACCAAGTACACAACGTCGGAATCAGTTTATCTGGGATAAGCTTTATGTTGCTATTGGTGAGTTCCCCATTGATTCGATAACAGCCACTCAAATTTTGGAAGTATGCCGTCTTTATGAAAGACAAGGTAAGACTGACTCAGCAAAGCGAATGAGAAGTAAAGCATCTCAGGTGTTTCGGTATGCGATTGCTTTGGGTTTATGTCAATTTAACGTTGCTGACCAAATTAGCGGTATTTTGAAGGTGGGTAAAACTAAGCATCGAGCGGCTATTACTGATGAGCAAAAGCTAGGACAACTATTAAAGAATATTAATACACATGCAGGTCGTGGGGATATTGCTATTGATTATGCAGTCAAAATCTTACCCCATGTATTTGTGCGTCCTGGAGAATTACGTGCAGCAAAATGGGCAGATATCGATTTTAAAAATAGAACATGGAGCTATACACCGCCTAAGACCAAAAATCAGACAGCCCTACAACATATTGTTCCTTTGTCTGATCAAGTCTTGAAGCTGTTCCAAGAATTGTATTGCATTACTGGATATACCGAATATTGTTTTGTGTCTATGCGAGATAAAACGAAAACCATCAGTGAATCAACTATTAATAAACGATTGAAACAATATGGTTTTGAAAATGGTGAGACAACAGGGCATGGCTTTAGAGCTACGGCAAGAACTTTATTAGATGAAGTTCTAAAATTTCCTATTGAACGTATAGAACAACAACTTGCACATCAGGTTCGCGATATGCATGGTCGAGCGTACAACCGTACTAAGTATTTGGAGGAGCGTTCAGTGATGATGCAAGCATGGTCTGATTATTTGGATCAATTAACGCATAAAAATGTAGAGTAATTAATTAAATAAATATTAGTAAGTTATAGTTTCAGTTAAGTTGACGCCACCTCCACCAAAATTCTTTCCGAAGTAATCCATCGGAATCTAAAAAATCCTTTAAACTCAATGTTTAAAGGATTTTTTTTATGCCTGTTTGTCCGATATTGTCTGATCCTATTTGACCCCATATTTGCTCTTTGCGGGTAAATATTGGGAAAATTTACCCAGAAATTAATACATCAATTATGGGTAATCGACATGCCACTTACAGATACTAAATGCAGAAAAGCACAGCCGAAAGATAAACAGTATCGTCTTTCGGATTTACATGGTTTATCCCTCATCATTACCACCAAAGGTCAAAAATATTGGAATGTACGCGTCACTGTCCATGGTGAACGTAAGTCTGAGTCGCTTGGCCCATATCCAGATTTAAGCTTAAAAAAGGCAAGGGAGCTTGCATATGAGCTTAAGCATCGATACTCACGTTCAGTATTGCATGAAGACTTAAAGCCCTATTTCAAAGAAGTTGCAGAAGATTGGTTTAATAATCAAAAAGAAACCTGGTCATCCAAACACATCAGTAATGTTCGAGCTTCATTGGATGAGCTTTATATTGTTCTTGCTAATAAGCGTATTAATCAGATTCAGGCACCTGAGATTCTGCAGATCATTAAGAAAATTGAGGCAAGAGGCTCGCTTGAAATTGCAAAACGTACTTTGTCTCGTTGTGGCATGGTCATGAAATACGCTATTGCGCATGGATACCGCTATGACAATCCGGCAGGTGATTTAGTTTATGCCCTCAAGAATAAACGGGTCAAAAACCTGGCTTCGCTTTCGGCCTCTGAAATGCCTGAATTTTTAAGAAAGGTAAGAGCTTACCCAAGTGATGCTCAAACGCATCATGCCATTATTCTGATTATGCTGACAGGTGTTCGGGTTAGTGAGTTGCTGCAAGCACGCTGGGAAGAGTTTGATCTGGAAGGGCGTAAGTGGGATATCCCTGAAGAGCGTATGAAGAACCGACTTCCGCATCGTGTACCGTTGACGGACATGATGATTGCTGAGCTTCAGGCATTAAGACTTATTCATAATCAGGAACTGCTATTTCCACATCGTTTGAATAACAAAGAATCAATGCGTAGCGAGTCTATTTTGGCTGTGATCAAACGTTCAGGTTATGCAGGTCGAATGACCACACATGGTTTTAGGTCGTTATTCAGTACAGTCTTAAACGAGTCGAATCTATTTAATCCAGATGCCATTGAACGCCAACTTGCTCACGTACCCCAGAATAGAATTCGCTCGGCATATAACCGAGCACAGTATTGGGATGAGCGTGTAAAAATCATGGAGTGGTATGGTGAAAAAGTGAAAACATGGATGAAGCTATGACGTTGGAAATTAGAAGGTAAACAGTATATTCAGCTTCAATTAAAACGGTCACTCACAATTAAGTCCTAGGGATAGAACTAGGCTTAATGAGTCTTTTATACAATGATTTTTTTAATTTACACCTATTTATAGTTAAGAATTATTAAATAAAAATTTTATCCAGTTAGGCTGATAATAATAAACTTTATGATGGCTTTTTCCCTTTTTCCCTTTTTCCCTTTTTCCCTTTTTCCCTTTTTCCCTTTTTCCCTTTTTCCGATCATCTGCTATTTCTAAAAAAAATCTAGAATTTTTAAATTAACTAAAAGTTAGTCATAAGAAAGGTCTGAAATAGATTATTATTTTTGAATAATACTATATATTTATGCTGAATTATGACATAAATAGATGATGATTTTTAAGCTAAATAGTACTGATTAATAAATTTAAAAAATCTATTCTAATCTTTAAATATAAGGGGTTTCGATGGGAAGTTACGATTTTATTCAGAGAATAACAAAACCTGAATTATTTAAGCTGTTACGCTTTAAATATTCGAAGTCTTTTGAAAGTGTAAAGCGAAGTGGAAATCAATCAAACTTCGTGATCTTCAAAGAATCTATCGATATCTTAGAAAATTATGAAAAGTTATTGTTGATGCTCAAAAACGATCAGGAGCCGACAATTTCTCAGCTACAATTGTTTCCGGATTTAGTGAATTCAGAGTTAGATCAATTGATGTCGAGCTTGATGTATCTAAGATATATCATGTCTGAAAATGAGTATTTAGAGATACAAGCATTTAGAAAAATTTCACAGTATGCTGGTCTTATTCATCCCTTAGATACTTCACAACCTCCAGTTAGTACACTAAACAGTTATTTAGGACAACAACCACTGCAACTATGTACACCGCATAATGTACCGTTTATAAAGGCATTTGATCGATATGAAAAAGATTCATTTTTAGCACTTTTGGAAAAATTAAAACCTAAAGTGGTGGAAGACTCAACATTTAAGGGTGATCAATTTTTACTTTCCGCTGAAGAAGAGCAGTACAAATTTAAGTTTCAAAGGAGTTTAGAAGAGCATCAGCAGATTTATGTTTTTTGTTTTGATGTTTCACTTTATCCAATTAATCCGCAGGATGGTGATGATTATGAAAAATTGTATTTCGACAAAAAAAGTACAATAGACAGAATTGTTCAGGAAGTTAGTGCATTAAGCAGGCTTATTCACTTCCTTGTTAGGTTAGAACCAAGCCAGAAATTTGGGTTCAATCTCCATTTTGTTTTGATGCTTAGTGAAACTAAATACTTTTCAGAAGATACATTAATTCAAAAATTCGAGAACGTGTTGACAGGTATTTGCCTTATTTCAATGACTAAGTTTGTTGTTCGAAACTGGAACGATATTGTGCGTAAGCATCTACATAATAAGGCAGTCGGCATAATTAGGAAAAATGACGAAGCAGCAATAAATGAAAGTTGGCGTTGGATCTTTAGTGCTTTTTTTTCGACAGAGCAGGTGATTAGATTTAATTTAGGTTATATGCCGAATCTGCATTGCGGTGATGGGCCTTTAGCACCCAATTTGTCTAAATTATCATTAGTCAATCAATCAACACCTCTATCTCAAGCTGAGAGGGATAGTAATCTACATGAAAAGATATTTATTAATCGGAAACACTTAGCAAAGCCTATCCAGCAATATTTGAGCTATGCAGATCTCATATATTCACAATACTCATTTTTACCAACGAATGAAGGTGGAGACTTACTCTTATCGACGCTATTAGGGGGAGTCGAGGTGTTTTGTGAAACTTTGAAAGTAGCAAAACCTGAACTATTCATTATTCCTAATAAAGAAAGTTTTTATTCACTTTCAATTGAAGATTTATCTACAGTGAGAACTCGATTGGGTTGGATGTGGCTAAATCTTTTCAAAAGATTAATCGAAAAACCTGACTTTGTATCTCATAGGTCTGTAGCAAAATTTTGCTCTCAGAATGTACAAGTGTTTTTTCAGTTTTGGGAGGCAAATCGATGGGAAATAGAGCAACTTGATAGTCATATAATGGGTTACTACATTCAGCAATTAAACCAGAAAATAAGCGTATTGAAAGAGCAACTGTTAGATCAAAAAAAATTATCTCTTAGCTCTCTAGAAAGTAGATCGAAAGATTTGATCAAGTATGGTAATTATTTGCTGTCAGAAGATGTTTACGTATTGCGTATACAGGTTGAATTTACTATATCTAACCAAAGTTTGAAGCAATCAGATCAATCACCGATACTGACTGAGTTTTTAAGAGTAGGTCAATCGGCAAAACCTTTATGTTGGATTAAGGGCTATCTGCTACGTTGGGATCAGTACCATTGCTTGGAGCGATCAAGTAGACAGACATATGCAGATTTGACTCTGTTCTTAGAGGATCATCCTAAAATGCAAAGTATCAATTTATTAGAAATTTTGCAGCAGTATTTGTTGAAATTCACTTCGACATATAATGAAAAAAAGAAATTGGTAAATCATGCGAATGAGATCAGAGTCAGTATACGCAATAGTGAGATCTACTCTCCAAAACCAGAGTTACGACACAATATTATTAAAATCGAGACAGTGAATAAGGAACTGCGAAAAAGCTTTGTGAAATACTACTTACATAGCTTTTGTTTTCTTGACCTATTCATATTATGGGATGGGGTGGAAAACGGCAAAAAATTTAAACGTTACACCACCGGACAGAAGCCTAGACCTAAGCAGAGATGTGTTAAGAACAAACCGCATGAGTTGTCATGATGTAATGCCATTTTTTGTATCTTTTTTCTGTACAAATCTGATGAAAGCATTGCATAACTTTAGCTTCATCAAAAATGACACATCACCTAGGATTTATTGGAGTTAAATGTTTCCACATCTCTATAAACCCTAGGGCTTTTTTTTGTCTGAAAAGCTGTAGTAGATATTATATCTATGAAATATATAACTAAATATAAAATACTCAAACACCTGATCTGATGAGAGTATTACGGAGTTACTCATCATGAACTTCAACCAACATACTATTCCTGAATCAAAGCTACTGATTGAAGTTGAAGCTTTTACCAAGAGAGTTATTGAGCAAGGTCTGAAGAGAAAAGATTTAGTTGAACTTGTTAGACTGCTTGATGACTTTGGAAAAATCTATTCTTGTAATCATGTGTATACAGATTACATCGGATTATTTGAATTCTTAGCTAACAATGAATTTTATAGCTTTAAACAAATGCACAATGGTCATTGTACCCATGCGTCTCTTCTAGAAATATGTGAGGGGTTATTAGAGCATTATAGCGATCAGTTTCAAGTCCATAAACCAACAGTGTTACGTGATTTACGTCAGTACAAACATAGGGTTAAGAGTAGGCTAAAAGTGCTTAAACAACTCACAGATAATCTGTTTAACCGATATAGCCGTAATCTGATTGTTAGGGTGGATTTAAAGTATCACGTTGATAAACAACATATGGTTGATATTGAACTGTTTCGTCGACACGTCAAAACACTGTGTAACCGTATGGCAAATAAAAATAAGTGCTTTGAAAACCTTATAGCTAATGCATGGTGTCTTGAACATGCACCACAGGGTGGTTACCACATCCATTTGTATCTGATTTACAATGGTTCTAAATCTACCTACGACTGCAAATTGGCTAGGTGGATAGGTAGGATCTGGATAGATGAAATTACGGAAGGACTTGGCTATTATTGGAATTGTCATACCCGTAAAGATGCGGAAGATGATATTGAAGATGAAAATAATACTGTAGTCAGTACTATAAGTGTTCAGGAAGAGCAAAGTTATAAGTATTTGAATGGGTTGGGGATGATTAAACGTGATGATCCTAGAGGCTTAGAAAGGTTAGAAGCTGTTTATAGTTATCTAGCTCGTATGGATGTTAAAAAGCTTGAACAGCGGCTAAGAGTGCGAGTTAAAGGTATGAGAGCTTTTGGGTATTCGACTGTAGTTACTTCCTAGGTGGCAGTATTATAGTAAAAAAGGGTTATACATTATTAATCAAAAAAGTCACTTGAAGGCTCTTTAGTAGATAGTTGACTCTGACGGTCATAACTGACCGTCAGAGTAATAGAGGGTGTAAATAATTTGAGCCTGTAAATAATTTTGTAATATTGCTGCTTATCATAGAGAGTTATGTGGTGCGGTAGATATAAATTGACTCGAACCCTTCTTACTATTATTCTTAACGTGCTAGCTTTTAGCTAGTCGGTTTTGACAGACCGAGCATATAGTGTACAGGTAATTACTTTTTTCGAGTAGGCCTGTGCTAAACCTTCTCGTCCCCCTTTGCGGTAGAACGGGAGGGGGACGCGTCCGCGCGTGCTGGTTCTATATGCCCAGTCTGTCAACCCCTTTTCGTTCTGCCACCATAATCAATTGACAGTGATTTCGGTAGAACTTCTAGTGCATATAGGAGTCCGTCATGGTCATTCAAACAACTCAACTTTTTCATTAATTTCAATATTTCAGTTGGCTCAATTTCGATTGTTAGCCAAGGTCTTAATGCATTTTAATTAATAGAACCATTTTTTTACTCAATATATCGACAATATAAAGTATTAATTATTTTGAGAAAAATATGGGGGGAGTTCTAATGAAGGTTCAGTTGCTCAGTTTTATGAGTGTCATTCTTTTACCAGTTTTGTCTGCTTGTTCTTCTAGCGAAGATCGAGATCGTAAAGCATTTATTGAAAAATGTATGTATCCAAATAAGGCAATTAAAACAGCAGTTTATACTGAAAAATCCTGTACATGCTATTACGATAATATTCGTAAAGCTTATGGTAAGCCATTTTTTAATAAGCCTATTACAACAGAAGCTGAACAAAAGAGAATGAATTATGCCAGAGGTTATACTCTTGGTGCATGTGGTGGGTTGAAATAAAATGAATATTAATCATCTTGTCTTAGCTTTAACCCCTGTGTTTTTTGTTGGATGTTCTTCTATTTCTAGTCAGGAAAAAATATGCCAAGAAGAAGCTGACATAGCTGAAACAGTTATGGATGCGCGATTGAAACATGGACAAATTGCGAATGCTAGTGTTTCTTTGGCAGGTAATAATGAGGAGTTGCGTGAAAAGCTTAGCCCAATCATTCGAGATGCTTTTGAGTATGATCGTGGTGGTCTTGCAACTTATGAAAAAACAAAGCAAAAATTTAGAGATAAATATTATCAGCAATGCATGCAGAGACAAGGCAGTTAACTTTAATTAGGAGGAATTGATTTATAGGGGGGGGAATGAAAAAATTGATCATACTGATATCTGTAGTTTTGCTTGTAACAGGGTGTGATAAAGCAAAAACAGGTACATCAGATAAAACTATTCAGTCTGAAATACAACCAGTTGTGGAACATGCTGAATTAACAGTGGTAGAGAAAGAGGATTTAAACTCCTTAAGAACCTCACCAATAGAAGAAACTGCAATTCAAGCAGGATATTATTTAAACTCTTTGGAAACATCTTCTGTTCAGGAGATGCGGGAATTTATTAAAAAAGGGCTAGAAGAGTGGGAAGCTTTTAATAGTGTACGTGCTGACCCGAACGATCCTGAATTAGTTGAAAACACAGATGCCAATATGGAATATCGTATTGAGATGAAAAACTATGTCTTCGGGTCTAGTTTGGTTGAAACTGCATATCTACATCTCATTTCTCTTTCTGATAGTATTGAGGTGGCTAGATTACTTGTAAATAGAGGGAATTGTAGAGCAGATTATCGTGATGGGGCTAATCCGATTACTTATGGAAACTCGATGCGATTTTTCTTGGATTGTGATCCGCGTAATATTAGGGAAGTGACCGTTATATTAAAAGATGGTAGGCAGATTGTGATGACACCGAAATAAGCATATCAACAACATGCCATCAACCACCTAATTGAAAGAAATTTNGGTTATCATTCTCGTAAAGGGATGATGCCTAGCGGCCTTTTTTGTTTATAAGGAATAATCAAATGGCACATCAACTTGAAAACATGGCGTATGTCGGACAAACCCCATGGCATGGTCTGGGCAATCAACTCAGTCAAAACCAACCGATTGAAGTCTGGGCAAAGCAGGCAGGTATGGACTGGCGCATTGAGTCCTCCAATGTCAGTTACATGGCTCAAAACTCGCGTGGGCAAAGCATCATCATGCCTTATGAAGAACAACGGGTACTGTATCGTTCAGATACCCATGCCCCTTTATCGGTGGTCAGTCAGCGTTATCAGGAAGTCCAGCCGATGGAGATTCTGGAATTCTACCGTGATTTGACTGAACAATCAGGCTTTGAACTGGAAACCGCTGGTGTCTTAAAAGGTGGGAAGAAGTTCTGGGCCTTGGCGCGTACAGGACAAACTGCAGAATTGAAAGGTGGAGATGTCAGCAATGGCTATATTCTGCTGGCAACGGCATGTGATGGCACCTTAGCCACCACCGCACAATTCACCAATATCCGTGTGGTGTGTAACAACACTCTAGCGATTGCCTTGCGTGGACAGAGTTCCAATGCTGGCGTGGTCAAAGTACCGCACAGTACCAAGTTCGATGCCGACAAGGTCAAAGATCAACTCGGTATTTCAGTGAAAACATGGAACGATCACATGTATGAAATGAAACAACTCACCCAACGTAAAGTCACCCAGAAAGAAGCAGCGGCTTATTTTGATGCGGTATTTAACAACAATAGCCTAAGTGCGATGGAACAGGAAGATAACATTATTCAGTACTACCGTAATGTTGCATCCCAAGCCAATCCACAGCCCAATAAAACTGAACCCAATGGACGTGCCATGACCAAAGTCATGAATATGTTTAATGGGCAGGGACGTGGGGCAGACTTATCTTCAGCCAAAGACACCGCTTATGGGTTGCTTTGTGCGATCACAGAATTTGTGGATCACGAACGTCGAGCAATGAGTACCGATCACCGCCTTGATTCTGCTTGGTTTGGTGCAGGCGCAGCATTGAAACAACGTGGATTGGAACAAGCTTTACACTTGGCTATTTAAGCTTGATTTAATCTTGAGATTTTATCATCAGGGCATGTGATCAGTAAGATCCAGTGTCCTCCTAATCAACGATCCCTCTTTGCCACATCTTCGGATGTGGCTTTTTTTATGCCGTTTTTTTAGAACCTATTGAGATGAGGAACATCACATGAATCAAAGCATAACTACAATACCTACAGTGAATTCCACCACTTTAACCGCAACCAACCTAACTACTGTCGCTGATTCAAGACAGCTACATCCACCACAAGGTCCATCAAAACGCAGCTTAAATGCCAGACGTCTGATCAACACCAAACAACTGGACTATCAGGCATGGCTTGAAGTGCGTAAACAGGGAATAGGCAGCAGCGATGCCGCAGCCGCCTGTGGCTTGAATCCTTATATGTCGATGCTAGAACTGTGGATGATTAAAACAGGACGGGTACAGCAAAATATAGAAGATGAAAGCTCAGGACACGCACCTTTATATTGGGGCAAGCAGCTGGAACCCCTAGTTGCAGAATACTACAGCATGCACACCAATAATAAAGTCCGTCGGGTCAATGCGGTGCTGCAGCATCCTGATCCTGACAAAGCCTTTATGTTGGCAAACTTGGATTATGCCGTGGTGGGTAATGAAGAAGTGCAAATACTGGAATGTAAAACCGCAGGGGAATATGGTGCCAAGCTGTGGAAGGAAGGCGTACCTCTGTATGTGTTGTGTCAGGTACAACATCAACTGGCGGTGACAGGCAAACAAGCGGCACATATTTGTGTGTTGCTGTGTGGACAGGAAACCAAAATCTACAAAGTCAGTCGTAATGAAGCTCTGATTGAACAGATCATTCAGGCAGAACGGCTGTTTTGGGAATGTGTTGAAAATGACGTTCCGCCAGCAGTGGATGCCAGTGAGTCTGCAGCCAAAGCCCTACAACAGCTCTACCCTGAACATACCCCACTGAGCAGTGTTGATCTAACGGAGGTGGAACTTGCCAATGAACTGTTTGATCAGCTGATACAGGAGAAACAACAGATTGAACAGCACCAAAGTCAGTTTGACCTACTTAAACATCGTGTTCAGGCACTGATGCAGGAACATGAACGTGCTGTATTTCAGCAAGGTTCGGTGACATGGAAAAAGAGTAAGGATAGTATCAGCCTAGACACCAAGTCCTTACTACAGCATCAACCTGAACTCATCCAACAGTACCCACTGCAGAAAGCAGGCAGTCGTCGTTTCAACATTTATCAAGATTAGCTCAAAGCCTAGAGCCAAACACTCAGCAAGAAGAAACCTGAAATCCCGTGCAGCCCTGCATGGGATTTTTTATGCCGATTTCATTTTTAGCAAACAGTGCAACACATCTAAACATCAACATCTATACGAGAGGAATTTCAACATGATTAAAGGTCTAGCAATCACACCACCCATCTTGGGAAGGATCAGTATCGGTCGTGTAGTAGAAAAGAATGGCAAGCGTCTGCCAGAGAAAGACGATCAGTTCACCATTACCAGTCAAATACAAGGCAAGGACGGTTGGGTCAAACATCCCTTGGATGAGCAATTGCGTAGCCAAGCACCGAATCAAAAGCTGCGTAGTATCCCTGTGCGGATGATCTTCAATGATCCTGAATTGAACTTACGTGCTGAGTACAGCTTGTTTGACCGACAGACAGGTCGCCCGATTTGTGTCGGCAACGGTGAAACATGCCAGCGTTTAACCAATCAAGGTGTAGAGCAACATCCCTGTCCATCACCAGATTTATGTCCTCTGGCACAAGGCGGCAACTGCAAACCTTATGGACGTTTACATGTGAACCTGGATGACTCGGATGAGTTTGGCACCTTCATCTTTAGAACTACAGGCTTTAACAGTATCCGGACTTTGGCTGCACGGCTGAGTTATTACCACGCAGCTTCAGGAGGCTTATTGTCTTGCTTGCCTTTGCAACTGACTTTAAGAGGTAAAAGCACAACACAAAGCTATCGTCAGCCGGTGTATTACGTGGATCTAACTTTACGGGAGGGCATTAGTCTGAATGATGCAATTACCCAGGCCAGGCAAATTGATGAACAAAGCAAGGCTGCGGGATTTTATCAAGAGGCGGTAGACCATATCGCCAGACGAGGTTTTGCCAATGCACGGTTTGAGACAGATATAGAGGAAGGTTTAGAAGTACTGGAGGAGTACTACCCTGAACAAGAACAGAACCGGACTGTGGAGCAACAGACTTCAACTGAAGGATTTGTACAGGATATTCAGCAGGGGCTGCATCAGAGTGTGAGAGCTGTGAATTAAGCTAGAGGAGAGAAGATATCTAACGTTAAATTTTACAGACCAGCTCTATTATTTGAGCGAATAGCCGCTCGCATCAATGATTAGGAGCTAGCCTCATGAATGCGTTTATCGGTCAAACATTTCAGATGAATCAACTCATCAGTATTAAGCAGGTCGTAGAATTTGTCGGTGTGGGGCGTTCTGTCAACGGCATTCTAAAATTGCCCCCTTTTACCTTACAAATGGCAAAGTAAAATTGACCCCTTTGATCTCGTATTAAGTTTCAACCTGGGGCTGAATCCCAATTCTTTTTTTATCCTTCAAACGAT
>NZ_JBWKMK010000042.1:0-114695 GCF_056431365.1 Acinetobacter seohaensis | reverse complement strand
GAATAATTCAAGTGAATTTGTTTGAAAGAAGAACTTTAAAAGCTTTATTTTCACCCGATAAAATACCCATAAAACAAGAGGAAGCTCAAATGAGCTTCCTCTTGTGAAAAATTGTGGGACAGCAATGCCCTAAAGGCTTCTTTTTACAGAAAAAAGATCAAATAAGCAACACATTAAAGCGCTGCAATTTGCTCCATATTCGCTTTAATCTTCGCTAACTGATCTGCAAATTCAGCAAGCTTCACTTTCTCACCTTCAACCACAGCAGCAGGGGCTTTTGCCACAAAACCTTCGTTAGAAAGTTTAGTTGCAATTTGGTCATGCTGTTTTTGCACTTTGTCTAAGTCTTTTTGTAGACGCCCCAATTCCGCTTTAGGGTCAATTAAACCCTTCATTGGAACGAATACAGATACGTGACCAACTACAGAAGAAGAAGACAATGGTGGTTGTTCAACATTCGCCAAGAAGGTGATGCTCTCAACTTTCGCCAATGCTTTAAACAACGGCTCAATACGAGAAATTTGTGCTTTTTCTGCTTCAGTCGTGTTCTGTAAAAGTACAGGCAATAAACGTGCATTACCTAGACCCATTTCACCACGAATGTTACGCACCGCACCAATCAAACCTTGTAGCCATTGCATATCCGCTTCGGCTTGTTCGTTGATTTTTGCTTCATCTGCAACAGGGTAGTTTGCCAACATAATGGTTTCGCCACCCAAGCCAATCATTGGCGCAAGGGTTTGCCAAATTTCTTCCGTCAAGTACGGCATGATTGGATGAGCGAGACGTAAAGAAGCTTCCATCACCGCAAGCAATACACGACGCACTTCAGCTTTGCGTTCTTCAGAAACAGACTCATCATTCAGAACAGGTTTGGTCAGCTCTACATACCAGTCGCAGTATTCATTCCAGATAAAGTCATAAATCGCTTGCGCAGCCAAGTCTAAACGGTAAGTTGCAAAGGCTTGATGAACGGCTTGTTCTGCCTTTTGTAAACGGCTCACAATCCACTGTTCAGGCAATTCCCAAAGGTCTTGACGTGCTTCTTGACCAACCGTTTGACCTTCAACATTCATCAATACAAAACGAGTTGCATTCCAAATTTTGTTGGCAAAGTTACGGTAACCTTCCACACGTTTCATATCAAACTTGATGTCACGACCTGTGTTTGCCAATGCACAGAAGGTAAAACGAACCGCATCTGTACCATACGCCTGAATCCCTTCTGGGAATTCTTTGCGGGTCGATTTTTCAATTTTCGCTGCTTGTTTCGGATTCATCAAACCAGTCGTACGTTTTTGCACCAAAGTTTCAAGATCAACACCATCAATCAAGTCTAATGGGTCAAGCACGTTGCCCTTAGACTTCGACATTTTCTGACCTTCACTGTCACGTACCAAACCGTGAACGTAAACTGTTTTGAACGGTACTTGTGGCGTGCCATCTTCATTCTTCATGAAGTGCATGGTCATCATGATCATACGCGCCACCCAGAAGAAGATGATGTCAAAACCTGTCACCAATACATCAGTGGAGTGGAAGGTATTTAAGAAGTAGTTTTCTGCATCTTTCTTGGCATCACCCGTCCAACCTAAGGTCGAGAATGTCCAAAGTGCAGAGGAGAACCATGTATCCAGTACGTCTTCGTCTTGGTTTAATTGAACATCGGCAGAGATATTGTTTTTCGCACGAACTTCTTCTTCGTTGCGACCTACATAAACATTGCCTTCAGCATCGTACCAAGCAGGAATACGGTGACCCCACCACAATTGACGCGAGATACACCAGTCTTGAATGTTGTTCATCCACGCCATATACATATTGCTGTATTGTTCAGGCACGAACTTGATGCGACCATCTTGCACCGCTTCAATTGCAGGCTGCGCCAACGGTGCAATTTTTACATACCATTGGTCGGTCAATAATGGTTCAACAATCACGCCTGAACGGTCACCGCGTGGTGGTTTTAGCGTGTACGGTTGGATTTGATCTAACCAGCCTTCTGCTTCAGCCTGTTCAACTAACTTTTTACGTGCTTCAAAACGCTCTAAACCAATGTAGTCTGCAGGTGCAGGAATGGCTTTAGAAATTTGTTCGCCTGCTTTCGCAATATATTCAAACTCAGCCAATACTTCAGCATTTTTGTTGAAGATATTGATGATTGGCAATTCGCAGCGTTTACCCACTTCATAGTCATTGAAGTCGTGTGCAGGGGTAATTTTTACACAACCTGTACCGAATTCTTTATCGACATACTCATCTTTTACGATTGGAACCGCACGACCTGTAATGGGCAGGATGATGTTTTGACCAACAAGGTGCGAATAACGCTCATCATCAAGCGCAACCGCAACCGCAGTATCACCCAGCAATGTTTCAGGACGAGTGGTTGCCACTACAATGTGATCTTTACCATCGTGAGTGCGTAGTGATTTATCTTCAAAGAAATATTTGAAGTGCCACAATGAACCTTGTTCTTCTTTATCCGACTCAACTTCTAAGTCAGAAAGGGCAGTTTGTAATTTTGGATCCCAGTTTACAAGGCGTTTGCCGCGGTAAATTAAACCTTCTTCGTGTAATTTCACGAAAACTTCTTTCACCGCATTCGATAAGCCTTCGTCCATAGTGAAGCGTTCACGTGACCAATCTACCGAAGAACCTAAACGGCGGATTTGACGGGTAATGTTACCGCCAGATTGTTCTTTCCATTCCCAGACTTTTTCGATGAATTTTTCACGACCTAAGTCATGGCGGCTGATATTTTGCGCGCCCAATTGACGCTCTACTACCATTTGTGTGGCAATACCCGCGTGGTCTGTACCCGGTTGCCATAAGGTATTTTTACCCGACATACGGTTAAAGCGCGTGAGGGCATCCATAATGGCGTTGTTAAAACCATGACCCATGTGCAAGCTACCTGTGACGTTTGGCGGCGGAATCATGATACAGAATGATTCGCCTTTTTCAGACGGCTTAAAGTAGCCGTTTTCTTCCCAAGTCTTGTACCATTTTTTCTCGATCTCGGTAGGATCGTAGGTTGTAGCAATATTTTGCGCTGAATCAGTCATAGTAAGAACAGGTTAAAAGTGAATAAAAAATTGCAACTATTGTAGCAAAAAAATTGCCCGCTAAGCGAGATTCAACTCAGCCAAACTTATCGCAATTGGCAGTTGGGCAAACTCATCGTATGATGGGCGACAAGTATGATAAAAACTTCAAGTTCTCCGTTGCCTGTAACACTGTTTTAAACTGGGTTTAAGCAATGGATTTTAAAATAGATGAAAACACATCAATACGGTCAAAATAGGCAAGTTCAGTTATGACTTATGCTGTATCTTTAAAATTAAAACCAGAAACATATCAAAGATTTCAACACATTCATCAACAACTCAATGCAGGTGAATCGGAAAGTTTATCTAAAGCTTTGGGGGCGGTACTGACCGATATTTCTTGTGAAATTATTGAGCAACTTTTTGGTGAATTGTCACGTTCTAGTCATTCACTGGATGGTGAATCTGAAAAAATTATTCAGCAAGTCATACAAACCATGCAAAAATATATGCCATGGTCGGTGTCGTTTTTTGGCAATGAACGCTTAACGCCTATGGTGAATTATCTGGCAAGCATGATGTATCAGCAGGAAGGGCAAGGTTTTGTGACTTATCCTGTCGATAGTATTGTTATGAAAGAAACGTTGGGTTGTATTGAGCAAATTCGGCAGGGCAACAGTGCATGTATTGCGCCTGCATTTAAAGGGTTTACTCAAATTATTGATCAAGGCGTAAGCTGTTTAATTCGTGATCCGAAAAAAATGCTGAAATTTAATTTGGTGGTCGATAAAACCTTAAACGGTGTGATTCAGTTAACTACGCAACTGGGCTATAAACGTCTGGAAAAAATGGGCAACCAATTTGATTTAGAAAGTGCAGAAATTTATTTGAACCATTTTCTTGGTTTTTTACAGCATCCTGCAAAACCTAAGACTTAAATTTTGATGACTTAAATTTTTAAATAACGCGGACAAACGGTTATGGCAAAACGGGAAAACTTGGAACATAAAGTGGTGTGGATTACAGGTGCATCTTCTGGCATTGGTAAGGCATTGGCAAAAGAGTGTGCTTTACAAGGTGCACAAGTGATTTTAACCGCACGTCGTTATGAAGAACTTGAAAAAGTACGCGTGAGTTTGCTGAATCCTGAACGTCATCTTTCTGTATGTGCAGACATCACCAATGAAAGTCAGGTGTTACATGCGTATGAGCAAGTGTTGGCACGTAAAGGACGCATTGACTGGCTAATTAATAACGCAGGTTTAAGTCAGCGCGCTTTAATTGCTGATACGACCATGCTGACTGAACGCACCATTATGGAAGTGGATTATTTTTCTCAGGTCTTTCTGACTAAAACCGTCTTGCCGACCTTTTTACAGCAAAAACATGGTCGCATTATTTTTGTATCTAGTGTTGCAGCATTATTGGGTACGCAATATCGCGCGTCATATTCTGCAGCGAAAAGTGCCATTCACATGTGGGCGAATAGTTTGCGTGCCGAAGTAGCGGAGCAGGGCGTACAGGTTTCAGTTGTTTTCCCAGGATTTGTGAATACCAATGTGTCTTTTAATGCGTTGAATGGTGAAGGCAAACCACAAGGACATCAAGATGAAGCCATTGAAAATGGTTTAGATGCCGATGTTTTTGCTAAAAATACAGTTAAAGCACTCATGGCAGGCGATGAATATATCGTGGTCGGGGGCGCTAAAGAAAAACTGGGCGTGTTGGTGTCGCGTTTATCGCCAAGTACTTTATATAAAATGATTCGTAAAACCAAAGTGAAGTAATTTTTAATCAAAGTGACTTCAAAATAAAATAATAAAAACAAAAAGAAGGATGAGCCATGCGTTTAATAATGAAAGGTTTTTTTTTATCAGCGCGTGGCTTTTCGCTTTCTTAGGGATGACTCAAACGACATTTGCCAAATTACAAACAAACGATGATTCGTTGTGTAAACAACCTGAATATATTGAAAAGATTTTACGACAGCACACAAATACAACCACAGTGAATGAGGACTTTTTGGCTTGTGCAGATTTCCCCAATGTTACTGAACAAACTTTAATTGCTTATGCTGAAACTCAGACAAAAGATGATCAACCTGTAGATGATTATCAGCTGACTTTTTTAACCGTAAATAGTAAAACGCAAAAGCTTCATTCAATCTATCACGTGAAAGAGCTTTTGCCTTCAGATGCAATTGAACTGCGTTCTATCCATTTAGATTTGGCGCCGTATCAAGTTTCTGAAAGCTTAAGGGCAATTGGTTTAAGAAGGAATTATGCAGGACGTTCAAGTGCCAATCCTTTTTCGGCGCAAGTACTCGATTTATATGATTTACAACATAACAAGAAAATTTTAAACGGCTTAATCGTAGCGCGCTATCAGGCAGAAACCGATACACGTTGTAATGCCAAAGTAATAGAAAGCAAAGCTATTTTAATGATCTTGCGAAATACAACTCGACAATATTTTGATATGCAATTACGTGATCGTATTCAACATTATGAAATGTCGGGCGATTTAGAAAATTGCAAAGAAACTAAACGAGTGTCTACTCAACAGCGTTTCACTTTAAAATTTGATGGTCGGCAATATCAAATTCCTCAGCCTTATCGAGATCAGTATTTATACTAAATTCTTTACAAACGCTGAAAGATGTACTCAGCGTTTTGCAGAGAATTGACTAACGCTATTTTGAACCGCCGTTCCATAAGCAAAGACTTCGACCATGCCGCCTTGCATCCCCAATTCTGTGGTGCTTAAACGCAGCCCCATAATATGATTTGCGCCCATTTTTTCAGCTTCTAATTTTAAACGGACGATGGCTTCACGACGCGCCCGCTCGACAATACTTTCATAACTGGTCAAGCGCCCGCCAAAGAAGTTCTGAATATTGGCAATCACAAACTTAAAATAATCATGAGAAATGACCACATTGCTGTGTATCAATTGCCCAAAATTGGGACTGGTCTGGAAGCGGTTATTATCAATCTGAATATAACCTAAACGCAGTTCTTGCTCGGCTAAATATTTGAAATGTTTGCGTTCGTTGTGTCGCCCAAAACCAAAGCCTACGGCAAATAAAATCGCAAAGACAACAATTTGCAGAATTAAATTATCCATGTGATGTTATTCCTGTTCAATAATCTTTGCTTTAGTGTGATGCTGGAAATGGGTCTGGAAGTTTAGGAATATCTGCCTCGACCACCACTGCTGTACCATAAACAAACAATTCCGAAGCACCTTGAGCGATATTTGAAGTAGAAAAGCGAATCCCAACAATAGCATTGGCACCTAAACCACGTGCTTTAGCAATCATACGATCCATCGCTTCTTGGCGTGATTCTTCTAGTAATTCGGTATAAGCCGTTAATTCACCACCGACAATATTTTTGAGTCCTGCCAAGAAGTCACGCCCCACATGCTTACTGCGTACGGTGCTGCCATAGACCACATCAATTTGCCGTGAAATACGATGACCTGGTACAGATTCAAGATTACTAAGCAACATAAGATTCTAATATTTAAAAACAAGACGTATTGAAGATATGAAATGTGCTTGCAAAAAGCAATAAAAAAGCCCACCGAAGTGAGCTGATTTAGTCTTTATATCTGAGCTGTTAAGCAGCAAATTTAAGGTAGACGCAAAGGCTTATTGCGCTTTACGTTCTGCCGATGATGCAGGTTGCGAAGTAGCATCTGAAGTGTTGGCTTTCACACCGCCACCCAAAGATTTATACAACTCCACCTGATTGTTCAAATTGGCTTGTTCCAACAACAATAAACCTTGTTCTGCTGCATAAGACGTACGCTGTGCATCCAACACGGTTAAATAGTTGTCAATGCCTGCGCGGAAGCGTGCATTAGATAATTTATAAGTGGTATTGGTCGCATCAACCAAGCGTTTTTGTGCCGCTAAACGATCACCAATATTTTGACGAACTGCCAAAGCATCATTCACTTCACGGAATGCAGACTGAATTGATTTTTCATAGTCAGCCAAAGCAATTTGTTGATCCGTTTCTGAAATTTTGATGTTGGCTTGGCGTGTGCCCCAATCAAAAATTGGCAAGTCGATGCTCGGGCCCACTGCCCAAACAAAACTGCCTGATTTAAACAAATCACTCAAGTCAGTTGATGCATAGCCTGCATTGCCCGTGAGGCTAATGCTTGGGAATAAACGTGCTTTTGCTGCACCAATATTGGCACCCGCAGCCGACAGTCGATACTCTGCAGTACGAATATCAGGACGGTTATTCAGCAAGTCACTTGGTAAACCAGCGTCAATTGCGGTAGTTTTGGTAATGTGCGTCACACGTTGCGTTGGCAATAACGCACTTGGAACTTGTTCGCCCACCAACAAGTTCAGCAAGTTTTGTGCTTGCGCGACTTGGGTTTTGTAGTTGGCGACATCATTACGTGCAGTTTCAACTGAAATTTGTGCCTGACGGACAGGTAATTCACTATCAATGCCGACATCAAAACGCTTTTTGTTGAGGTTATAAGACTCAAGCTGTGTTTTTAAGGTTTGGTCTGCCAGTTTTAAATTGGCATTGGCAAAAGAATAGTTGAGCCATGCTTGCGCCACCTGACCAATCAAGGCAATTTGTGTGGCATCACGCGAGCTTTGAGTTGCCAAGAAGTTATCTAATGCATTGTCTTTTAAGCTGCGTACACGACCCCAAAAATCTAGTTCGTAGGCAGTTACACCTAAACCAACGTTATAGCGTGTGTGTGTGCCTAAAGCAGTACCTTGATCTTGACGCAGTACGCCACCGCTAGCACCAATGGTAGGTAACTGGTTGTTTTCGGTAATTTGATAGGCTTGTTGGGCACGTTGGATATTCAGCGTCGCTGTGCGTAAATCACGGTTATTGTTCAATGCCATATCCAAAACTTGTAATAAGCGTTGATCGGCAAAGAAATCTTTATAACCTTGTTCAGCCACTGAAGTACCCGATGCAGCAGCAGTATAGCTGCTTGGAATACTTGCCTGAGCGACGGGCTCTGGCCCACGCATACTTTGACAAGCTGTCAAAGCAAGCGCGAGGGCAGAAACCGCAATACCACGGCCTGTATGCGACCATAAGTTTTGCATCACGATACATGCTCCTGATTATTTTGTTGTTTTGGTTTGTATTTAAAGATACTTCTAATCCAGACATAGAATACAGGAATAAAGAAGATCCCTAACAAGGTTGAGCTAATCACACCACCTAACACACCATAACCTACTGAGTGTTGGCTACCTGCACCCGCACCTGATGAAAGTGCAAGCGGCAATACACCAAAACCAAAGGCCAAAGTGGTCATAATGATTGGGCGTAAACGCATTTTTGCAGCATGCAAGGTCGCTTCAAACAGGTCTTCACCTTTTTCTTGTAGCTCTTTGGCAAATTCCACAATCAAAATCGCGTTTTTGGCTGATAAACCAATCACGGCAATAATTGCCACTTGGAAGTAAATGTTGTTGGATAGGTTCGGGTTTTTGAACAAGATCATGCCCCCGAAGGTGAGCAATAATGCTCCGACAATACCCAACGGTACCACCAACAGCACCGAGAATGGAATAGACCAGCTTTCATACAAGGCTGCCAAACACAAGAATACAATCAGTAATGACAGTGCATAGAGGAATGGTGCCTGATCGCCCGATTCACGCTCTTCAAGTGATAAACCTGTCCATTCATAGTCAAAGCCGTTTAAGCCCATAGATGGAAGTTTTGCGACAATTTCTTCCATCGCTTGCATGGCTTCACCAGAGCTGACACCTGGCGCAGGTGCACCCTGAATGTTCTTGGCAGATACGCCGTTATAGCGTTCCAAACGAGGTGAACCATAAGTCCATTCGCCTGTTGCAAAGGCAGAGAATGGCACCATTTCACCACGGTTGTTGCGGACATACCACTTGTTCAGGTCTTCAGGCATCATGCGTGAATCAGATTCGGCTTGCACATAGACTTTTTTCACGCGACCACGGTCAATAAAGTCATTGATGTACGAACCACCCCAAGCCATGCCCATGGTGCTGTTGATTTCAGCAATGCTGACACCTGCCGCACCTGCTTGCGCTTGGTCAATAATAATACGGTACTGTGGTGTATCTTCTTGACCATTTGGACGTACGCCCATTAAGCGAGGGTCTTTAGACGCTTCACCCAACACAATATTACGTGCCATGGTGAGTTTTTCATGACCATTGCCCGCAGCATCTTTCAGTTGCAAGTTAAAGCCTGAGCTGACACCTAATTCTGGCATCGCAGGAAGCTGTAATGGCATGATGTAAGTGGCATCTTTCACAATCATGTTCAGTGCCATACCACGCTGGATAATTGCACCAACTTGAGATTCAGGGCTTGTACGCTCACTCCAGTCTTTTAACTTAATGAACGCCATACCTGCGTTTTGACCAACGCCTGAGAAAGAGAAGCCTGAAACACTAAATACCGACTGCACATGCTCTTTTTCATTTTCTCTGAAAAAGTTGGTCATGCTGGTCATGGTGGCGTCAGTACGTTCCAAAGTTGCATTTGGTGGGAGTTGTACCAATGTCATCACCACGCCCTGATCTTCATCAGGCAAGAATGATGATGGTAGTTTTTGGAACACTAACACAATAATGCCCAGTACCACTGCATATAAAACCCCCGAGAAGATTTTATGATGCGTCATGCGGTTAACACCACCTTGATATTTAACCGAGAGCTTATCGAAACTGCGGTTAAACCAGCGGAAGAAACGCGCAAAAATACCGTTGCTTTCAGGCTTGTTTGGATCGTGTTGTTTAAGAATCGTGGCACATAGGGCAGGGGTAAAGGTCAACGCTACGACCAGTGACAACACCATTGCAGTCACAAGCGTAATTGAGAATTGACGATAAATAACGCCTGTAGTCCCACCAAAGAATGCCATAGGTACGAATACCGCAGACAATACCGAGGTAATCCCGATCAGTGCGCCTGAAATCTGTTTCATCGACTTTTCAGTCGCCGCCACAGGGTCAAGATGTTCTTCGACCATGACACGTTCTACGTTTTCCACCACGACAATTGCGTCATCGACCAATAGACCAATCGCCAGTACCATGGCAAACATGGTCAGGGTGTTAATCGAGAAGCCAAACATATTGATCACGGCAAAGGTACCCAGTACCACCACAGGTACGGCCATAGTTGGAATAATTGTGGCGCGCCAGTTCTGCAAGAACAGGAACATCACAATAAAGACCAAAATGATCGCTTCAATTAAGGTTTTAACAACACTCTTAATCGAAAGTTCAATAAATGGCGTGGTATCAAAAGCCAACTCATCCTTTAAACCCGCAGGGTAGTTAGGACGTAATTGCTTGAGGCGTTCTTCCACAGCAGCAGCAGTATCTAGGGCGTTAGCACCTGTAGATAATTTAATTGCGACACCGCCCGCAGGCTTGCCGTTGTATTTAGAAATAAACTGATAGTTGTCTGCACCAAGTTCAATTCGTGCCACATCACCCAAGCGCACTTGAGCGCCTGAAGCGGTATTTTTTAGAAAAATATTGCTGAATTGTTCAGGTGTTTGCAGCAAGCTTTGCGCAGTTACTGTAGCATTCAAAGCCTGACCTTGAATTGCAGGTGCGCCGCCCAATTGACCTACCGCAACCTGTGCGTTTTGGGTACGAATCGCTTGAGCAATATCACTTGGTGTGACTTGCAAGCTTGCCATTTTGGCAGGATCCATCCAAATACGCATTGCGTATGAGCCACCAAAGACTTGTACTTCACCCACACCTGCAACACGGCTCAGCGGTTCAGAAATGTTAGAGTTAACATAGTCTTTAATATCATCGGCAGACAGGCTTTCATCAGGTGAATAAAAAGCGAGAACCTGTAAGAAGCTCGCTCCTGATTTGGTCACTTTCACGCCTTGACGTTGCACATCATCAGGCAAGAGCGCCGTAGCAGATTGCAATTTGTTCTGTACTTGAACCTGTGCAATATCTGGGTCGATACCTTGTTCAAAGTTTAACGTAATGGATGCAGAACCGTTCCCCGCACTGTTGGATGAAATATAGCGCAGACCATCCAAACCGTTCATTTGTTGTTCAATAATTTGCGTTACTGTGTTTTCCACAGTTTCAGCAGATGCACCCGGATAGGTTGCAGCAATGGTGACCGTTGGCGGTGCAATGGTCGGATATTGGGCAATTGGCATATTGGTGAGGGTAATAATCCCCGCCAACATGATTACCAATGAAATCACCCATGCAAAAATGGGGCGATGAATAAAAAAGTGAGCCATTAACGTCTACTCCTTATGTATTTGAAGTAGCTTTTGATTCAGTTGCTTGGGCTTCTGAGGCTGGTTGGGCATCCCCCGATTTTGCTGGTGCAGCAGGTGCAGCTTGAGGAGCAGCGCCTTGCGGTTGATACGGCTTAGCGACCACTTGCTGTTCAGGTTTTACTTTGGCAATACCTTCGACAATCACTTTATCGCCAGTTTGCAAACCTTCAGTCACAATCCAGTTGCTGCCTTGCGTACCAACTGTGGTTACAGGACGCGGCTCAACAATACCTTTGGCATTCACAATCATTGCCATTGCCTGACCAGTTGGGGTGCGGCTAATTGCAGCTTGTGGAATCAAGATCGCGTTAGGAATCACACCTTGCACAATTTGCGCAGTGGCAAACATACCCGGCAATAATAAATGATTTGAATTTGGGAACACGGCGCGTAAAGTCACGGTGCCTGTTTCTGGGTTCACGCTGGCATCAGAAAAAGCCAAACGACCTTCAACAGGGTAGTAGCTGCCATCTTCAAGTTTTAATTTCACTTTGGTGTTGTTGCTGCTATTTAAACTACCTTGACTCAATTGCTGACGTAAACGTAGTAACTCTGCGCTGGACTGATTGATGTCTACATAAATTGGGTCTAAGCGTTGAATAGTCACCAACGGTTCCGCCTGACTCGCAGTAACCAATGCACCTGCAGTCACAGTAGAGCGGTTGGTTTGCCCTGAAATTGGGGCACGTACAGTCGAATAACCTAAGTTAATTTCGGCATTGCGTACTTCTGCTTGAGTCGCAGCAACATCGGCTTCGGCAAGTTTTACCTGTGCCACAATGTCATCATATTCTTGTTTAGAGATTGCATTGCTGCCTACCAACTGACGGTAACGACCTTCTTTAATGCGTAACACATTCAATTGCGCTTGCTGGCGGGTGAGTGCTGCACGGCTACTGTCTAGACTGGCACGGTTGGTACGTGAGTCAATTTCATAAAGCGCCTGACCCTCACGCACGTAGCTGCCTTCGGTAAATAAACGTTTCAGAACCACACCACTGGTTTGTGGGCGAACTTCTGAAATTTCAAAGGCTGTGGTACGTCCAGACAGTTCTACAGACTGTTCCACGCTTTGTGGCTGTGCCACCAGTACGCCAACCTCAGTCGGTGGCATTTGCTGAGCTGCACCTGCTTGCTGTGCATCTTTTGGATCTTTGCTACAACCCACAAGTGCTAAACTTGTGGCTAATGCGCAAGCAGTCAGGGCAGGAGCCCAAAGCTTTGCAGACATCATTCTTTCACCTCTATTAGATTTTTATCTAAACTTATGTATTGGTTTGTCTTGCAGATATTGAGCGCAAAACAGATACCACAATGTGATCCAAATAAAACTTATGCTCCAACCAGAGAGGACATCTGAAGGATAGTGCACTCCCAGATACACACGGGAAATGCCCATCAGCAACATCCATAACCACGCGCACACAGACAAAATTTTATGCGCTGGATGTTGCAAACTCAGGTAAATCACCAAACAACCTAAAGTTGCAGCATAAAAACTATGAGCGCTTGGAAATGATGCGCCAAAAGTTTCCACCAAATGCAATGCTTCAGGCGGGCGAGGTCGCGCGAATAGGTATTTGAGCAGCCATGAAAGCGCAATACTTACGACCAGTCCTACACTGATAAAAACAATTTTTGTGTATTTTTTATACCATGCCAAATAGAAACACCATAGGCAGGTTAAAAATAATACAAATGGCATGCCACCTAATACAGAAAGTGTGATTGCCAATTGATTCAAATGTGCGGTGCGCTGGGTACTTAAAAACTCCACACTGGCAACATCAAATTGTTGCCAACTTGGAATGTTTAGCACTAACACACTGATTATAAATAGTAAACTACCGAGATAAAGCAGTATTTTAGGCATGCTAAAAATCCCTGTAAGTTTAACCGATTTGAGCACGGTTGATGAATGGAATAAAGTGTACTAGTCAGTACACTTTATTTCAAGCCAATGTAAATGAGAAGAATTTCTTTTTTTGTTACTTTGTGCGCAATGTAAATGTGCACTAAATTTTAGCATTTCGTTCAGTATTTGAGGATGAATCGTCATCCACTGTAATTGGTTGTTTCGGTGGCCAAAAGAAATCACTTGGACGGGTTAAGAAGTGAGTCAGCACCAATTTTGCCAAAGGTTTCCACTGTTCAAAACGTACCCGACGCGCACGCAATGCCACAATAATGGTTAAAGTAAAGCTGACAAATAAGTTGGTTAAACCAATTAGCAGCACGCCTAAAAAGGACACAATAATCAGGCCAATTTCAGGTGAGCCATTAATATTCATTAAACCCTGAATAAAGTTGGCAGAAGCGAAGGCAATGTGGCGAATATCAATCGGTAAACCCAAAATATAACCCAGCGTAGCGGTACTGCCGAGCATAATCCCGAACAGGAAATTACCTGCCAAAGCCCCTAAGTTTCGTTCTATATAATTGGCAAATATATTGAGACGTTCTTGTCCGAGTAGCTTTTTTAAATGCAGATGGGCTTTTAGGCGTGGCCCGACTTTACGATACACGGCCATGTTATCGAAATAACCTGCAATCAAACCAGACAGAAATAAAAATACCCCTGCAATGGCGGCATGTGGAATGGCAAGTGAAGTAAACGGATTCAAGTCGTGCAGCATATTGGATGCTTTGGCATGTGACATCAACGGTTCATGCAACATGGCATCCCAACTAAAAGCAATTAAGGCTGCGACTGGAATGGCAATCGAGATATTGCCCAAAATGGCGACGAACTGCGTGCGGATAATATTAATAATTAAGGCAGCAAGTTCGGCAATTTGTGCCATTTTAGAGCCTTTACGATGCTGTACCGTAGAAGCCAATGCTGCAGCAGTCATTGCGGGTTGTTTGGTGGCAACAGTAAAGTGCAAGACATGAATCAGCATAAAACCAAATGAATAAATCATGCTGTTGATGATGGCCTGCATCATCGGAGCGAGCACTAAACGCGAGGCGAGGGTTTTTAAAGTCGCCATCGTGGCAATTAAAACACCTGCACCTGCCGCAGCTTTATACATGCCCCAAAAGCCGTCTTTGTCGGTACTTACATAATGCTCACCCGTTTTACTGGCATTTTCAGTGACTTGTAAGGCAATTAACTCACTGTTTTCTGCAAGCAAGGAGCGTACACTGCGTTCGCTATATAGTGCCGCAGTGACATCTACAAGTAACTGTCCTGCGGAAACATAACGGACTTTGTCTTGCGCCACGATTAAATTCAGCAACAGTTCAATCCGCTCTAAACATTGTTCAAGTAAAGACAATAAGTAGGTCAGACTGATGCTGACGCCAGTTCGTTTGGTGGCACGACGAATTTTACTGCTGACATCATGACATTGGTCAATCATCACCAAAGCTTGAGAGGCATCGGGTGGTTGAATGGCACTGATTTGATCGTGTTGTTGATCGGCAACTTTATAAAGCTGAATAAACTCGTTGATTTCGCGGTTTTGTGCCAAAAAAGGTGAATCATATTCACTTAGTTCAGGATAGGCACTAATAAATTCAGGATATAAACCAATGCCGCTGACCCGATATGACAGCACTGTTAGAGCTTTAATAATTTCACTGCGAATCAGGCGTTTTTGTGTTTGTCCGCCATGTCCGCGATTCAGTAAAGTAAATAATTGCTGCCATTCGGTATCTTCAATATTGTCGAGCCAGTATTTATCACTACGTAGTGGAAAAACTCGACGGACTAAATCTTGCAGTTGGCTTTCATCATTAATCAGCGGTAAAAAGTGCGCGCCCAAACGCTGAAACAACTGATTCCAAAAACCATCGAGCGATAAAATTCCCGTGTCGGCATATAAACTGGTTTGTTTGTATTGATTGATTAGACGTAAAACAAAATGTTGCAAGGTTGAGCTGGCATCGGGTGTCAGCAGCAAGGCTTGTAAGAAAGCTTGAAACTTTTGATGAGTTTCTTCTAAATCTTGAGTGTCACTTGGACGGATACGATTGACCAGTTCAATCAGCAGATTTTCATCCAGAACAGCTTTTGGTGTATCCAGCTGTTCTTGCATTTTTCTAAATAAATCGTTGAGTTTTATATGCATAAGCTGCTTAAATTATTGAATGCGATGTAAAGCCAATAAGGCTAAATTCTTTAAGGCCTGACGATACTCCGAGTCTGGCAGTGCTTCTAAAGCGGCAATAGCGGCTTCTGTTTCTTCTGTGGCACGTTGGCGGCAATAATCGAGAGCGCCAGAGGACTGCACAATGGCAATAACCTGATCGAGGTCAGAAGTACCACCTGTCGCAATACTGCGACGAATAATTTGATGTTGTTCGCCAGTGGTATTTCTTAATGCAGAGATTAAAGGCAAAGTTGGTTTGCCTTCCATTAAATCATCGCCAATATTTTTACCTAATGTTTCAGCGTCTGATGTGTAATCTAAAATATCATCAATAATTTGGAAGGCATTGCCAAAGTGTCCTGCAAATAAACGCAACGGCTCACGGTACTGTGGCGTGCCTGTTAAAATTGCTGCACCTTCAGTGGCAAGTTCAAATAAACGTGAAGTTTTGCCGTGAATAATGTCTAAATAAATTTGTTCTGTAGTGTCAGGTTGATGCTGTGCCTGTAATTGTAAAACTTCACCTTCGGCAATTTCACAAGTCCCTGTAGAAAAGTCTTTTAGCAATACCAAATCGTTTAAATCGACCAATAAGTCAAAGGCGCGGGAGATTAAAAAGTCACCGACTAAAACCGCTGTTTGGTTATTCCAAGTGGCGTTAGCAGTAGGTCGACCACGACGTAAACCAGACTCATCCACCACATCATCATGCACCAAAGTTGCGGTATGCAGCATTTCAATAATTGCAGCCAGTTTGCGTTGACGTTCTAAATCTTCTGCACCACAAGCTTTGGCAGCAAGTAGGCACATAATTGGACGCATGCGCTTACCGCCAGCTTCGACTACATGTTTGCTGACTGCCATCACCAACGCGACTTTAGAGGTAATCCCTTCATTAATAAATGTATCCATCGCGGCAAAATCAGAAGCAACAGGGGCGAGAATGTCTTGCTTAAAGTCGATGGTCATGTGAAGAGAAACCTCAATAATATTGAATGACAACTTAGTTGAATCAGTTGTAACTTATGTTACAGCCAAGAAAACTGCTTAAGTCTGCGAAAATAACGCAATGAATGCAATAGTTAGGCAACTGCCAAATGCTGTAATTGTTAATTCTACTAGAAAATGAAGTCAATAACTTTGTGGGTAAATTCAGTTATTTGCTCAAGTTGGGCCTGATTTTAACAAGCACAGCAGTTTACGCCAACACAATCTGTCTATATTGATTGATCCATTGAAGATGGATAAGGCTACAAAAGTCATTTGCGCGGCTGGGTATTAAACAATCAACCTTGTTGTGCAATAATTGCCGTAAATGGCTTGTTGTTTGTGCGAATATCGCTTAAAATCCTTGCCCTTGAATAACCCCCAGTGGCGTTCGTTTTAAGATCGATATATCCCTTTATCGGCACGACGACACGGGCATGTTTGGAGTACATTATGTACGCAGTAATCCAAAGCGGTGGTAAACAGCACCGTGTTGTTGAGGGTGAAACCCTTAAAGTTGAATTATTGAAAGCTGAAACTGGCGCAACTATTACGTTTGATGACGTATTAATGGTTGTAAACGGTGACAACGTTCAAATCGGTGCTCCAGTTGTTGCTGGCGCTAAAGTAACTGCAGAAGTGGTTGGTCATGGTCGTCACGACAAAATCCGTATTGTTAAAATGCGTCGTCGTAAACACTACCGTAAGCAACAAGGTCACCGTCAATGGTTTACCGAGTTGAAAATTACTGGTATTGCAGGCTAATCACTAGGAGTAAATAGACATGGCAACTAAAAAAGCCGGTGGATCGACTAAGAACGGTCGTGATTCGAATCCTAAGATGTTAGGTGTTAAAGTTTACGGTGGTCAAACTGTAACTGCTGGTAACATCATCGTTCGTCAACGTGGTACAGAATTCCACGCTGGTGCAAACGTAGGTATGGGCCGTGACCATACTTTATTTGCTACTGCTGACGGCGTAGTAAAATTCGAAGTGAAAGGTCAATTTGGCCGTCGCTACGTATCTGTTGAAGCGTAAGCTGAAATAGTGAAAAAACCCACAAGTGATTGTGGGTTTTTTTATGCTTGTATGATGGAAAATTAGGGTCAAAGGATAACTTTTAGTTCTTCATCATGATGGATAAATTTCTACATTTTATATTAATAAGCATACAAAACTTCTTATTTTCTATCATATTAGCGCCAGAAATTGGTTTAAGATGGGACATCCAAAACATTGCGATTGAGCAAATATAAAAAGGTGAATCTATGAATATGCTTCGTAAAACGATGTGTGCTGTGGCATTGGGTGCAACCACTTTAGCGCCAATCATGAGTACTACAGTGTTTGCTGCGCCAGTGGCAGCATCGGAGCAACAAGCGACAGCAAACCTTGTTAAACAATTGAATGGTATTAAAAGTTTTACCGCCAATTTTGAGCAAACCACCAAAGTCAGCAACAATGGCAAGGCTTTGCCAAACCGTGGTTTATCGGCACAACACATGAACCAGAATTTTAAAGGGGTTATGAAAGTTGAACGTCCGGGTAAATTCTTTTGGGAAACCACCAGTCCAGCTAAACAGACAATTGTGACTACGGGCAAAACCGTATGGATTTATGATCCAGACTTACAGCAAGCGGTACGCCAAAGCCTAGATGATCAAGTGGCAAATACGCCTGCATTGTTGCTTTCGGGTAATACTAATCAAATCATGCAGTCGTATCGTGTGACCCAGCCGAATAAATCAAAAACCTATTACACCTTATATCCAAAAAGTGATGATGGCGTATTTCAAAGTTTAACCATTAGTTTTGGTGCACGTAACGCGCCAACCTTAATGATTTTGCAGGATTCATTGGGACAAACCACGCATGTGCGCTTTAATAATGTAAAAGTCAATGCGGCGATACCAGCCTCAACTTTTAATTTTACTCCACCAAAAGGCACGGACATTATTGATCAATAATCGAATGCTTCCGTACGTTGTTTTTTAAGCATAATTTGCTGTCCCTTTCTAGCCTTCTCCCACAGGGAGAAGGTTTTCAGCTTCAGCATAGCGGAAATTTATTTGAATATTCTTCCCGAGAAATCCACAATTTCTGTGGATAAATCTTGGGATAATTCACATTTTGCAATATGCAGGATATAGACTGAGTCATCACAGATCATCATTTTGCACTAATGATGTGTTATCAATATTTTGATTTATAATGAAAAAATAAAAATAATCATACAAAAATATGAGCATTAATTTTAAGCAACTTTATCCCCCGATTATTCCGTTACACAACTGCTCTAGCATTGAACAGCGAGAGTTATCTATAGTCTTGACTAATTCAATTGAACCAATTTTATCGCAAGATTTGTGCAGGCTTGCATTTCAAATCATTAGACTTTGTGAATCGTGGCTGAGGGGAATTTAATGCAATATTTAAAATCACAGGTGTTTTTGGGTGCTGTCGCTTTAAGTTCAGTATTGCTATTGACTGCATGTCAGCCAAAGAGTGAGGCAACTTCTAAAACCGAAGCAGAGCAAGCTGCGCCTGCATCTGTCACAGCCGAGATTCCTGTGATTCAAGCTAAAGTGGTGGCGCTTAAATTGCCACAACAGCAAATTTGTGATGAAGAAGGCTGTACTGCTTACGATATTCAGACAGTAAAAACCAATGTGGCGTGGATTGATGAATATTTTATGCAGCGTTTGCAAAAGGCAGACCCAATTGCATTTTCTGAAGCTGCGGCATCAACTGCAACGCCAAAGGTAGAAGAAACCGATCCTATGCGACTGAGTCAGAGTTCGAGCTATGTGCGTTATATCGGGCAACATGCCAATTTAGCGACGTTTAGTTTGCAAAGCTATAGTTACCCTGCGGGTGCGGCGCATGGTATTCATCACCAAGAATTTGTGACTTTTGATTTAAAACAGAAAAAGCGTTTGGCGTTGCAAGATATTATGCTGCCCAATACGGAAGCCAAAATGACAGAAGAATTATTTAACCATAATTATAACTGGCTAGATGAACATGATATTTCCCGTGAAAAGTTTAAATTGAGCGATAATTTTTATTATGGCGCTAATGGTTTGGTCTTTGTCTATCCGTTGTATGAATTAGCATCTTATGCAGAAGGTATGCCTGAGTTGATTCTGCCTTACTATGCGACGGAAAAATTAATTAAGCCTGAATATTTGCCAAGTTTGCCGCAGTATCCTCGCCAATAAAATTAGGGTCTGTTGACATTTCATAAATGGCTTGCGCTGTAGGCTAAAACTGAGCAGATCAGGCATGCAACGCAGGGAATAGTGGGTCTATTTCCAAGTTTCATAACGCAATCTGAGAAAGTTTTAGCCACAGCCTGAGCAAAAACAAGCACTGCTTTGTTTGCAGCGCAAGGCGCAGCGAAGGACAAGCATATTTTTTGCTGCTATTGCGTTATGTGCCAGTCATTTAGAATGACTAAATTTCCTGTCTCATGCCTTATATCAGCTAAAAAATATGCGTTGTCGCAAACATAGACGAATTGTCAACAGACCCTACACAAAAATACGCAGAGATTGCTGTAATAAGGTGCAGCCGTGAATCGGGTTACTGTATTTTTTAACCCGAAGCGCTTACACTATAGCCAGTTTTTTTCTTATTCCAAGATTGGCTATGATTGACCCGAAATTACTCAGAAATAATATTGAGGCTGTAAATTTAGCCTTGGCAAAACGTGGTGTGCAATTAGATGTGGCAGAGTGGGCAGCACTTGAAGCACGTCGTAAAGAATTGCAATCTAAAACCGAAGCATTACAGGCAGAGCGTAATTCGGGCGCAAAACAAGTCGGTCAGATTAAAAAAGCAGGTGGTGATGCTTCTGAAATTATGGCTCGCATGGCTGCTATTGGCGATGAAATCAAAGCCGCTGAAGTGGCTTTGGCAGAGTTACAAGATGAGTTAGAAGCTAAATCATTGTCTATTCCAAACTTGCCAGATGAGTCTGTGCCTGAAGGTAAAGATGAAGCTGATAATGTGGAAGTATTGAAATGGGGTACACCACGCCAGTTTGATTTTGAAATTAAAGATCATACCGACCTTGGCGAAATGATGGGTGGTTTGGAATTTGAAACTGCAACCAAATTAACAGGTTCTCGTTTTAGCGTTCTGAAAGGGCCATTGGCGCGTTTACAACGTGCGATTACACAGTTCATGTTAGATACGCATACTGTTCAAAATGGTTATACCGAAGCGTATGTACCGTATTTGGTCAATGCAGATTCATTGCGTGGTACTGGTCAGCTGCCTAAATTTGAAGAAGATTTGTTCAAGCTACAAGGTGAAAAAGAATACTATCTAATTCCAACTGCCGAAGTTCCAGTAACCAACTTTGTGCGTGATGAAATCATTGATCCTGAACGCTTGCCATTAAAATATGCCGCTCATACCCCTTGTTTCCGCAGCGAAGCAGGTTCTTATGGTCGCGATACTCGTGGTTTAATTCGTCAGCACCAATTTGATAAAGTCGAAATGGTGCAGATTGTAAAACCAGAAACCTCAATGCAGGCTTTAGAAGAATTGACTGGACATGCAGAAGGTATTTTGCAGGCACTTGGTTTACCGTACCGTAAAATTATTCTATGTGGTGGCGATATGGGCTTTGGCGCAACCAAAACCTATGACTTAGAAGTTTGGGTGCCAAGTCAAAACACTTACCGTGAAATTTCATCATGCTCAAACATGGGGGATTTCCAAGCGCGTCGTATGAAAGCACGCTACCGTGCCGACCAAAAGAAAACTGAATTTGTGCATACATTAAACGGTTCAGGTTTGGCGGTAGGACGTACTTTATTGGCTGTTATGGAAAACTATCAACGTGCCGATGGTTCGATTGAAATTCCTGCAGTATTACGTCCGTACATGGGCGGTTTAGAGTTTATTGACTAAGTTGAGTGCAGGTCGACTTAGGGTGAAATTGCTTACAATCAGATTTAAATATTGAGGTTTAGTGTGGATATTTTTCCAATCTCGTTAAAGTTGCAGCAGCAACCTTGTCTGATTGTGGGCGGTGGGCATATTGCTTATCGCAAAGCGGTGTTACTGGCTAAAGCGGGCGCAAAAGTTGATGTGCTTGCCCCTGAAATTGATGTCAATTTATTGCAACTGGTGCAACAAAGTCAGGGGCAGTATGTACAGGATGTTTTTAGTCCATCTACTGCGTTACGTCACTATCGTTTGGTGATTGCTGCAACGGATAACAATTTGGTCAATCAGCAAGTTTTTGCAGCTTGCGAAGCCGAAAATGTGCTGGTCAATAGTGTTGATGATCCACCACATTGCCGTTTTATGGTGCCTGCCATCATTGACCGTTCGCCTTTGGTGATTTCAGTCGCGAGTAATGGCACATCGCCTGTATTGTCACGTCAAATTCGTACACAACTGGAAAGTACCATTCCGCATGGTATGGGCAAACTGGCAGAGTTTTCAGGTCAGTGGCGTGCCGCAGTAAAACAGAAAATTGTAAATCCAGATGAGCGCCGTATTTTTTGGGAGGAGCTATATGCTAGTCCTCTTAAAGAACAGGTGTTCAACGACAATCTTGAAGCGGCAAACCAAAGTATCCAACAGGCTTTAGCGGAATGGCAAACACCGAAAGGCGAGGTGTATTTGGTTGGTGCAGGGCCAGGTGATCCTGAGTTACTGACCTTAAAAGCCTTGCGTTTAATGCAGCAAGCCGATGTGGTGATTTATGATCGTTTGGTGTCTGCACCTATTTTAGAATTGTGTCGCCGTGATGCCGAAAAAGTCTATGTCGGAAAAGCACGTTCTAACCATGCTGTACCGCAAGAAGGCATCAATGCATTATTGGTGAAATATGCACAAGCAGGTAAGCGAGTTTGCCGTTTAAAAGGTGGCGATCCGTTTATTTTTGGGCGTGGCGGTGAAGAAATTCAAGAATTGTATGAAGCAGGTGTGTCATTTCAGGTCGTACCGGGCATCACCGCAGCCTCGGGCTGTTCGGCTTATGCAGGCATTCCACTGACTCATCGAGATTATGCGCAAAGTGTGCGTTTCCTTACTGGGCATTTAAAAGAAGGTTCGCCTGAATTGCCGTGGTCAGAATTGGTGTATGAACACCAGACTTTGGTGCTGTATATGGGCTTGGTTGGCTTAGAAAGCATTTGTGCAAAACTGATTGCGCATGGACAACGGGCGGATATGCCTGTCGCTTTAATTTCTAAAGGCACGACACCTGAACAAAAAGTGGTAGTGGGGACGTTGGCGAATATTGCCAGCAAAGTCGAACAGCACCAAATTCAGGCGCCTACCTTGACCATTATTGGTGAGGTGGTCAATTTACGTGAACAGTTAAAATGGTAATGAATCTCTCGCCATCCCTCTTTTAAAAGAGGAGAGTTGCTACATTTTTAAGGGAGCTTAGGAGAGATTGTGAAAAGTAGAGAAAATTTGTGATCCACGTTGTTTTATATGAGCCTGAAATTCCAGCTAACACAGGCAATATCATTCGTTTATGTGCCAATACAGGTGCGCAATTACATTTGATTAAGCCATTAGGTTTTGAATTGGATGATAAAAAGCTGAAACGTGCAGGTTTGGATTATCACGAATGGGCACGTATGCAAATTTGGGACAATCTTGAGCAATGTTTGGCTGATTTAGATCGTAAAGGTGTGGGCTTGGATGCGATTTATCCATTGACCACCAAAGGTACAGAAACACCACATACTTCAGATTTAAACCGACCTGTTGCCTTGTTGATGGGGCCTGAAACTCGCGGTTTGCCTGAAGCTGTACGCATGTTGTTTCCGCAGCAGCACTGGATTCGTTTACCAATGGCAGAAAACTCACGCAGTTTAAATTTGTCTAATGCAACGGCTGTGATTGTGTATGAAGCATGGCGTCAGCAAGGTTTTAAAGTATTGCTCTAATTTGACCATTAATTTATTTCAAATTTAGTGCGATCTTGAGTATCAATGATCTGCGTTGATGAACAAAAAGCTGAGATAAAATTGTACTCAGCTTTTTTATTTTTGGTTATTTTACTGATAAAAACTTATAACCCATTTTAGACATAAGAAAAGGCGCATAAAGCGCCTGATCTGAAGATTGAGAAGCTATTTGTTTTAGCGATCATCAAACTCATTGTGCTGCGGAGCAGGGTGTTTAAAGCCTTTGGTTTTATAACCGAGGTATAAAACCCCAAACATCGCCCACCATAAGCCATACTTCAATGAAGTTTCATCGACTTCGAGCCATAAAGCAAACACTGCAATAAAGCCACATAACGGTACGATCACAAAATTGAGAATGTCCTTAAAGCCTTTGGTGCGACCATCACGCAGCGCATAACGTGAAATCACCGATAAATTCACAAAACTAAATGCGGTGAGAGCGCCAAAACTGATCAATGAAATCACAAAATCTAGATCCATAAAACCAGCAGTTAAGGCTACAGCACCCACAATTAGAATGTTGTATGAAGGCGTGTAGTTACGTGGGCTGATATGACCAAAGAGTTTTTTGTTGATCACGCCATCACGACCCATCACATACATTAAGCGTGATACACCTGCATGCGCTGAAATACCAGATGCCATGACCGTTACAATTGCAAAGGTCAGTACATAAGATTGGAACAGCGAGCCACCCACCAACAGTAAAATTTCTGGCTGAGTTTCTGCGATATTTTTAAAGTAGCTACCCGGTTCATTCGGGAAATAAATTTGCATGAAATAGGTGCTAACAATGAAGATTACGCCTGCAATTAGTGCAGTTAAGAAAATCGCTTTTGGTAAGGTTTTCTCTGTATCTTTGGTTTCTTCTGCAAGTGAGCTGAGTGAGTCAAAGCCTGTAAATGAGAAGCAGAGTAGGGTTGCACCCGTAATTAATGCGCCTACCGAAGTTAACTCATTCCAAAATGGTTGCAAGCTCCATAACTGATAGCGTTGTTCTGCGGTAATAGGGCCATCGGCATTAAAGCCAGCTTGTAATTTGGTGAACATCATCCAAGTAAAGACAGCAATCACCACCAGCTGAATTAACACAATCAAGCTGTTAAAGTTCGCCACAAAGCGCGCACCACGCAAGTTAACACCTGTCATGAATGCGGTGAGTACCACTACCCAAATCCAGTGATTCACTTCAGGGAATAACGCTTCTAAATAAATCACCGCCAAAATAATGTTGACCATTGGCGAGAGCAGGTAATCCAGCCAAGATGACCAACCCACCATAAAGCCGACGTTGGGGTGAATGGATTTTTGTGCATAGGTATAGGCCGACCCTGAAGATGGGTAACGACGAATCATGTGACCATAACTCAAAGACGTGAGCAAAATGGCAACCAGTGCAAAAATATAAGATGTGGGTACGTGAAAATGACTTTCTTCCGATACTAAACCGAAAGTGTCGAATAACGTCATCGGTTGAATGTAGGCTAAACCAATAATAATGATGTGCCAGAGCCCTAGCGTTTTTTGCAGTTTAGCTGCCGATTGAGTCCCAGAGATATTTGTCAACGGCGTTATCCTCTTAATCGTTGATCAAGGATCAGTCATGTTTGTTCAGGATTGTTTGAGACGAACAATCCCCCCTACATAAAAAATAAAAACGCGCCAATCTACTCCATAATGACGCGCTTTGTCAGTATCTTTGTTTTCTTTTTTAGCAGAAAATATGCCACATTGATGAAAAAATATCAGACGCAGCAGTCTACCAATGAAAAGCCCGATGTTTAAAAAACATCAGGCTAGATTTTCGGCTATGTTCGCCTATTTTGTAGGAATTACCAAGCCTTTTTTAAGATGGCTTTGAGTTCTTCTAAATTGGCTTCTTTCGGGTTGTAAATAATCGAACCATCGTTCAGGGCTTTTTCAGCGACTTCATCTAATTGTGCTTCGCTGACTTTACCAGTTTCTTGTAAAGTGCGTGGCAATTTAGTCAGTGCATATAAGCGGTCACGAATGGCTAAGAGTGTCGAAATGGTTTTATCGGCACGTAAATGTGCAGGGGTTTGTGCATAGACGTCTGCGCCAGCCAAAGGTAATAGTAGCTCGGCAATTTTATCGGCATTGACGTCTTTGTTGTATTCCAACACGTATGGCAAGAATAAATTCATGCACAGTCCATGTGGCAAATGTGCCACAGCACCCAACGCATGACCTAGGGAATGCACTAAACCAACCATGGAATTTGAAAATGCAATGCCCGCCATAGTAGATGCTTGTGCCAATTCCAAACGGCCTTGTTCATCGCTTGGGTTGTCTAATACATTGAACAGGTTATTGCTGATTTTTTTAATTGCTGCAGTGGCATAAGCATCAGAAATTGGGTTGGCTGCCATGCAACTATAAGCCTCAATGGCGTGCGTCATGGCATCCATAGCCGTCATTGCTGTTAAATGTGGTGGCAAAGTTTGCGTCATACGCGGGTCTAAAATGGCTGCATGTGGCATTAAGTAATACGATGCAAATGGCATTTTGACGTTCTTTTCGGTGTCGGATACCACCGCAACCATAGTCACTTCTGAACCTGTTCCAGATGTGGTTGGAATCACAAAAAAAGGTTTCAGTGGGCGTGGTAAGTTATGCGCACCTGAATATTGCAATAAGTCATCACCGCCCTCGCTGACTAAAATATTGGTGGCTTTAGAGGTGTCAATGACTGAACCGCCACCCACCGCGATAATGGCATCACAGTTATTTTCACGGTACAACTGTGCCGCACGACGCACTGTTGCCACACTTGAATCTTGCGGGACATCATCAAAAACATAGCCAATCACGGCATCGGTAGATTCAAAAGCCGCTTCAATCGGTGCAAGCAAATTGTTGGAACGCACACCTTTGTCGGTAATGATCATTGGACGCTGCGAACCGAGTGTCGCCAATTCAAACGGAATATGTTCAAGCGCGGCATGACCTGCAATGACTTTGACTGGGCAAAAAAATTCGTAATAAGGCTTCGCCATGTTATGCACTCCGTTTGAAATAAGATTGGGCAACTTTTAGATAGATATTGGCTGCACCTGATAGTTTTTCTTTTAAGCTGAGTTCAGTCGGATATTGTTTTACCGCCAGTTCTGCCAGTAATTTAGGCAAGATCAGTGCTTCCATTTTATTCAGGCAACGTACCAAGCGAATTGCATAAGACACATCACCATCAGCAATCATGCGGTCATGCGCAAAGGCCTGTGCGGTACTTTCCTGAAATGAAAACACTAAAAATGCATGATTTAAGTGTTTGAAGGTAATGGTTAAATCGGGTTTTTGTGCCGTATTCTGTAACAGTTCTAATTGATGATCTGCAGTGACTTTGGCAACAAAGGCTGGACCATTCGGAAAAACTTTCATAGACAACACAAAGTTGCTGGGGAATTTTGCAACTTCCTGTTTAATTTCTTCATCGACCTGACTTGCCATGACTAAACCTCTGCCAATCACATCCATCATGAGTTTGACATAGGCCAGTTGCAAAGCGGGTTTCACAGATTTAGTTGAAATCACGCGCTGAATCCCTGTGTTATAAATCATTATTTAGAGTAAATACTCTATTTTATTTCTTATTGAAAAGAAAGCCATTTATACGTGAATGACTTGAACGTCATTAAAGTAACCGCTGTTTTGTAAAGTTTCAATGATATCTGCGCAGAAGTTTTCAAAATGTGGATAGTCATTGACTAAATCCATCACACGTACCATTTCCAAACCTGCATAGCCGCAAGGGTTGATACTTTGAAAACCAGTCAAGTCACAATCAATATTGAGGGCTAAACCGTGATAACTACGGCCTTTACGAATTTTAAAACCGAGTGAGCCAATTTTCCGTTCATTGACATATACCCCTGGTGCATCGGCTTTGGCATAGGCTTCAATGCCGTATTTTTTAAGCAGCTCAATCATCAAGTTTTCAGCATAAGATACCAAAGTACGGACATTCCAGCCTAAACGGTTCAGGTCAAACATGAAGTAGGCGACCAATTGGCCTGGGCCATGCCATGTGACTTGACCACCACGATCAGTCTGTACCACAGGAATATCTGTCGCCATTAAAATATGTTCGGCTTTGCCTGCTTGCCCTTGGGTCAGTACATTCGGATGTTGCAAAATCCAGAGTTGGTCAGGGCTGTCTGCATCACGTTGTTCAGTCCAGTCTTTCATTTCCTGAAAGCGAGCTTGATAGTCAGTCAGGTCATGATATTGACGAATAATCAGGTTTAGCCGTTGTGCAGTATCCACAGTGATGCAGTCCTATCCATAAAAGCAAGAAATTGATTTTATTATACGAAAATGTGGCGGCTGTAGGGGATTTGTGGATTGAATAAGATTTTGGCAGCGCAGAAACAAAAAACACGCCCGAAAGCGTGTTATTTGAAAATCAATCTACAAAATTACAATGCAGTTTTAATCAGTGGGCAAGCTGCCAAATCTGCATAAATGGCATGCACTTGTTCCAATTCTTCAAAACGCAATTGTGCTGTAATTGAATGATACTTGCCTGTGCGTGATGGGGTAATGCTGATGCTTTGTGCATCAAACTCAGGGAAGTGCTTCACTAAAATTTCAAGCACAGCAATACGCAGTTCATCACCCGCGTCACCAATGAGTTTAATTGGGTAATCCATTGGAAACACCCAAAGATGCTCTTGTAGTTCACGAGATGGGGTACGGTTGAATAACGTCATAAGCGTGTGTCTCTATCTCTATATCAAACGCCTGCATAGGGCAGGCGTTTTTTGTCTTGTTGAATAAATGAGGCTGAATTTAAAAATTTCAATAGCTCATTTATGCAGCAATCTTAGTCATTTTCCAAGAACGAGCGTAAGTGTTCAGAACGAGAAGGGTGACGAAGTTTACGTAAGGCTTTGGCTTCAATCTGACGGATACGTTCACGGGTCACATCAAACTGCTTCCCAACTTCTTCCAAAGTATGATCGGTTGGCATATCAATACCAAAACGCATTTTCAGAACTTTGGCTTCACGTTCAGTCAAGTTTTCAAGCACTTCACGGGTCGCTTCTTTTAAGCCTTCAGAGGTTGCCGCATCAACAGGTGAGGTGATGTTGCTGTCCTCAATGAAGTCACCCAAATGTGAATCTTCATCATCACCAATTGGCGTTTCCATAGAAATCGGCTCTTTGGCAATTTTCAGAACTTTACGAACTTTAACTTCATCCATTTCCAAGCGTTCGCCTAATTCTTCTGGAGTCGGTTCACGACCCATTTCCTGAAGCAATTGACGCGATACACGGTTGATCTTGTTAATGGTTTCGATCATGTGTACTGGAATACGAATGGTACGCGCTTGGTCGGCAATAGAACGGGTAATCGCCTGACGAATCCACCATGTTGCATAAGTCGAGAACTTATAACCACGACGGTATTCGAACTTGTCTACCGCTTTCATCAAGCCGATGTTACCTTCCTGAATCAAGTCTAGGAATTGTAAACCACGGTTGGTGTATTTTTTTGCAATCGAAATAACCAGACGCAAGTTGGCTTCAACCATTTCTTTCTTCGCACGACGGGCTTTGGCTTCGCCTACTGCCATACGCTTAGAAATTTCTTTGATGCCTTTAACATCTAAGCCTAACTCTTTTTCAATGTCGGCAATTTTTTGTTGGAACGCCAAAATATCTGGACGTACTTTTTCCAAATAGCCTTTTTGGTCGGCAGGTGCTTTGGCAATGTGCTCGTCTAACCAAGCAAAGTTAGATTCCTGACCTGGGAATGAGGTACGGAATTGAGTACGATCCATACGACCACGACGCACCGCATAACGCATCACTTCACGTTCAGCAGTACGAATTTGTTCATGTGTACCACGAATCATTTCCGAAATAATATCGAATAAACGTGGCGTAAATTTAAACATCATGAATACAGTCGCTAAAGCTTCTAAAGCCTCTTGAGCTTCGGCACTTTCACGACCATGTTTTTCAATGGCAGCAATTTTTGCAAGATAAGCCTGTTCCAATTCACCAAAACGCATTCTTGCAATTTCTGGGTCTGGACCTGAATCTGCTTCAGATTCTTCTTCAGCTTCAGCTTCTTCTTCCTCATCGTCATCATCAAGTTTGACGTCTTTGGTTGGTTTGTTGCTGGTGTCTTCTTCTTTGTCTAAATCGGCTTCGTCTTCTAAAACTTCTGGAATTTCTTCATCGGTTTCAGGGTCTAAATAACCTGATAAAATATCGGCAAGGCGACGTTCGCCTGCTTCATAATCTTTATATTCTTGCAGTACCACTTGCACTGCGTTTGGCCAGTAGGCAATCGAGTGAAGTACATCGCGAATCCCTTCTTCAATACGTTTCGCAATGCTAATTTCACCTTCACGCGTTAACAGCTCAACCGTACCCATTTCACGCATATACATACGCACAGGGTCTGTGGTGCGACCAGGCTCATTTTCTACAGAGGCAAGTACCGCTGCAGCTTCTTCTTCAGCAACTTCGTCGGCAGCTTCCGCATTATCCTCGAACATTGCATCATCAGATTCAGGCGCACGTTCATGCACAGGAATACCGACGTCTTGAAGCATTTGAATAATGTCTTCAATCTGCTCGCTTTCTGTGATTGAGTCCGGGAGATGATCGTTAACCTCAGCGTAAGTTAGGTAACCTTGCTCTTTGCCTCGGCTAATCAGAGCCGCTACTTGCGAAGTAGGGGAATTCATATCGCTCATCTTTGCTTACTCTTCGTTGAATCTGTGGCAGTGAAAAACCGTGCATGATAGCACAATTCGCTTTAAATAGGGGGTGAATTGATCAATCAAGCATGATTTTAAAATGATGTTTGAATGAAGAATGTGATAGGAATATGGGGCTTCATTACTGTTTTTCAAGTCAATTTCCTTTTTGCCCGAAAAATATTTTTATGATTGGGGCGAATCTCAAATAATGATACTAACTTGTTCATAAATACACAAATTTGCCGCAATGTTGCAAGCTGTCTATGTTGCAGTTTTTTGAAAAAAATAAATAAAACTTGACAATATTTATAAAGGCAGATAAATAGCGGCTAGACCCTTCACATTTTTTCATTCTGAGGTAGTTTTAGTGTCTTCTACAGATTTTGAACTAGATGATAACTACGGTGATGATGATGTTAATTTCGATGAGGCATCAAACAAAATAAGCGCGAAAGAATCTTTAGAAAAGCGCCGTTTGATTGATGATTTACTCGCACAACGTCGTTTGGAACGTGAGCTCAAAGATTTTGATTATGATTTTGACGATGACGACGATTTTGACGATGAAGATGACTAAAATCAGGTACTGTATCTGGCATTGAAAATGCTATGCTACACCCCTAAATTGACACCGATGGATTTGAAATGACTGCTTTAGATTTAGACCTGTTAAGTGAATATCTAGATGGTGACCAAAACGAGTATGGTCTAGACTTCGCTGCAACGCATGGTTTCTTGTGTGCCATTGCAGTTGGACCTCAATTTGACCCATGGTTAAATGAATTGTTTGAAGGCAACCAAAAGAAAGTGCCTGCTGAAATTATTGCGCAAATTCAGGCTTGGTTAGAAAGCATTCGCCAAAGTTTAGCCAATGAAGAAGGCATTGAGTTTCCATTTGAAATTGAAGAAGCAGAAGTTGATTCAAGTTTGGGTGATTGGAGCGTTGGCTTTGTCGATGCGATGTTCTTAAACGAAGAAGCATGGTTTACGCCTGAATTTGAAGAGCAATTGGTTGATTTAACTTTGCCAATGATGGTGTTTAGCGGCATTGATGAAGAAGATCCACAAATGGAATCTTTCCGTCGCAATGGTCAGTTAATGGACGAAATTGCAGAAGAAATTCCTGAAAACCTGAATGAATTATATTTGATGTACCACACGCCTGATTAATGGCTTGGTTTACATATTGTGTAATATGTAATCCTCATAAAAAAAACGCACTGCGCAAATCGCAGTGCGTTTTTTATTATGGCGCTTCAATGATCATGTTACCAATTAGTGTGTCGCACGATCCCAAGCATCTTTGACAGCAAATTTAGCTTGTTCCCACGTTAAGCGTGAACTGCCTTTAATTTGCCCCCATTTGCTTCTTAGATCGGGCTCAACATCTTCGAAACGTGTGTGCGTATCATAATGTGGGCGGTTTTCATAACCAATGCGATAGGCATTTTGATAGTCACGATCATAATCTAAATCATGATAATGGTTGCGTGTTTCTGTAAAGTAGGTTGTATTTAAGCTATTGGTACGCCAGTAAGCTTCTTCTTCGGTAGGGTTCACAACTTCTGCTGCACCTTTACCTGCCAAACCACCCACTACAGCGCCTACAGCACCACCGACCACAGCACCTACTGGACCACCCAGCGCACCTACTGTTGCACCAGTAGCCGCACCGCCAACAGCACCTAAACCAGTACCGACAGGGTGTGCACCAGGTTCTCCTGTAATTGGATCGGCATTTAAGCGATCACGTTCTTCTTTTGGTAAGTTCTTAACCACATCACGGTCAATTTTTTCATTGCGTTCAAAATCTGACATTCGAATCACCTTTTTATCTTTGTATGCGTTATAGCGTTCCTATATTCATAAATCGCTATGAATAGGCTTAATCTACGCTGCTACAATGTAGGCTTATAGCCTATTCAGAATGTATTTCAGTTACAGCGCATGTCAGACGTAAATTTATGTGTGATATATCAGCCTGATGTTGATTTTAAGTGTTTGATGTTGCGGTTCAGTGTGAAATACGTACTTTAGGTAAGCTTATAAGTACTTTTTTTGATAATAACGGTTCGCATACCAACCATAGGCAACATGAAAAACTGCACCATGAATCGCAATCAAACACAGCATCACCACCGCAGCCAGTGCTAGTCCTGCTTTATCTGCAGCTTTTAAAATGGCTTCTGCATTCGGATTCATCAGCACCAAGAAAAACACAAAGAAGCTACCAATAATAATTGCCACCGCACTTGAGCCCCAAACCAGTTGAATTTTTTCATCACTGCTCGGTAAGCGTTGTTCTTTTTTGACAAAATGTCCTGCGCTAATGAATGCTGCGGCAATTAATGCAGGGAGCAAGGTCAAGCCACCTAAGTTCAGACCAAAAATCAATACGGTAATGAGTAAGACCAGCGTAATACTGTAAACCGCAGCAAAAAATAATAAATATGGTTTCATGTCTGATTTTCCCCAAAAAATTGATTCAATTGCGCAGCAACACAAGCATTAGTCACGCATTTTACGGCGATGCCTACGGTATAAAATAATTGCGATGACTAAGAGCACCAAGCCTATAATGACATGGCTGACCTGACTGAAAATTTGCTGCATCAATTGTTGGTTTTCACCAAAATAATAACCCACGCAAGCTAAAAAAGTGGTCCAAATTATTGTGCCTAAACCACTATAAAACATAAATTTCCAAAATGGCATGTGGCTCATGCCTGCAGGAATACTGATGAGAGAACGAATAGCGGGAATCATGCGCCCAAAAAATACAATCCGATGTCCATATTGTTCAAACCAATGCAGGGAGTTTCGGACGTCTTGTTCTTTAATCCATAGATATTTACCGTAGCGATTGACCCAGTGGTAAATACTTTCATGTTTGCAGCGATAACCTACCCAATATAACACTGCCGCTGCGAACAACGAGCCGATACAGCCTGCAATGATGACACCCAATAGCAGTAATTGCCCTTGCGATGCAGAATAGCCTGCAGAGGGCATAATAATTTCAGAAGGAACGGGTGGAAAAACATTATCCAGAAACATTAACAGGGCAATACCAAGGTAGCCCAGTTGTTCCATAATGGAAATAATCCATTCAGTTAAGTTCATGCAAGTTGTGCTTTAGAAAAGTGCTTCTATCCTAAGCAGTATTGGACGAACAGTAAAGTCTTGCGCAATTTAGACTTAATCAAGCTCTGCATGGGTCAGGGTATAGATATATACACGTCTTAAGCTATATGCCACAAGTATAGGAATGGCACAGAGCAGGGCGTAATTCAAGAAATGCGCTTGCAGATGGTAGCCCACAAATGCTGCAATAATACCGCCTAAAATTGCACCTAAAGCCACAATAAAAGTATGTGACTCATGTTCCAAACAATCTTGCATTGTTGTGCTATGCGCAGCAGTCACAGATTTTACAGGCGTAAAACGTAGTGTGTGCATTGAATTTGAAATTGTTGTTTTAGGCATAGCGTCACTCCTGATTGCGGCATATAAATTTAGGAATACATAACGATCCTTGAATTTTGGGTTATGGGAGATGTTGAGTTTGTGCTGAACATCTGCACCAATATAGCCACAGATTTTGTGGCTTATTTTGATTGAATGCTATCACCCAATCTGGGGATATTGCGCAATGCTTGGTAAACAAGCGTTGTATTTTTATGTTCTATGTAATCTTGCGTGAAGCATATATGTAGACATAAAAAATCCCCATACTGGATGAGGACTTTTTCAATATGATTAGAGTGGTCGATACAACATCAACATGGCTTTTGTTATACCTTGTTGATGTGTATGAGCCTGTACGGATTACAGACGTTTACGTTTAGCTGCGGCAATTTGTGATTGGCGCATACGGAAACCTTCTTTTTGTTTCTCACTGGTTTTATCAATACAGTACACACAAGATACACCGTGTTCATAGCTTGGTAATTCAACTTCTTCAGGCAGTAATGGCCAACCGCAAGCATGACATTTGGTGTTTTGACCTTCTTGCATACCATGTGTCACCGCAGTACGGCCATCAAATACGAAACATTCACCTTCCCATAAGCTTTCATCTGCTGGTGTTTCTTCTAAGTATTTAAGTACGCCACCTTTTAAGTGATAAACCTCGGTAAAACCTTCTTGCAACAATAAAGAGGTCGATTTCTCACAACGAATCCCGCCTGTGCAGAACATCGCAATTTTTTTATCTTTATGCTGTTCTAGGTTTTGTTTCACATATTCTGGAAATTCACGGAACGTTTCAGTTTTCGGGTCAATTGCGCCCTTAAACGTTCCTGCTTTGTATTCATAGTCATTACGGGTATCAATCAGAATGACATCGTCACGGGCAATCAGTTCATTCCATTCTTTCGGGTCTAGGTAGTGACCGACTAAATCACGTGGTTTTACTTCTACACCCAAAGTCACAATTTCTTTTTTCAGCTTGATTTTCATTTTACGGAATGGCTTTTCAGAGCTGTGCGACTCTTTGTATTCCATTGTAGTAAAGCCTTCATTCAACAGAAATTGGTGAACTTGATCAATCGCGGCACGATCACCCGCTACAGTTCCATTAATGCCTTCACCTGCCACAATAAGAGTACCGCAAAGGTTGATTGAATTTACCAAATCTAATAAGCGTTGTTGAAGATCGGCAGGATCTGCAACTTCTTTGAATTGATAAAGTGCGGCAACAACCCAAGTCGTGGTCGCTGGCTGTTCTACAGGTGCAAGCTGTTCTACAGTAGCGTTCATGGAGTACTCCAATAGATGAAAGACAAAAATTTAAGGCGCATATTCTAACCTGCTTTGTGTGAATATGCGAGAAAACCGAGTGCGGTACATGGTTTTAAAGCACGACACAACATTTTAAAAATGTAGCAGAACGGGGTATGATGCCACTCGTTTCAAAGAAGAATGTTGTGTTCATGTTGATGCGCCAACAGGTGTTGTTAAATATTGGAGTGTTGTGTTGAGTAAGGATCGTCAAATTGCCACTTTAACCCCGTGTGCAGGTCGTTGTTCTACGGTGTTTGGTGATGCTGTCTGTCGAGGTTGCCGTCGCTTTAACCATGAAGTGATTCAATGGAACAGTTATACGTCTGAACAACACACTGCCGTTTGGCGTCGTTTAGATGCACAGCTCGATCAGATTTTAGTGCCTATGTTGCCTTTTGCTGACCTGCGTCATGTCGAAGGGTTTATCCGCTCTAAGCGGGTGCGTTTACGTGATGATGCTTCAAAAGGGCGTAAGTTGTATCATGCACTGAAAATTTGTGAAAAAAATCGACATTTTACCGATGAAAGTGGCTTGGGCATTCACTACAAAGAAGTGCGACCTTTGTGGCAGGAATTTGAGCGTCGCGTGTTGGCGCTTGCAACCGCAAGTTATGATTTTGCATTTTTAAGGGCTGATGGTATTAGCCATAGCTTATTGCATAGCTTGCACGATGACTAATTTGTAATTCTTGCGATTAAAGACTAGAAAGACTTTTATTGAGCCATAAAAAAACTCGCAAAATTTGCGAGTTTTTTATTTTATACAGGAATGGCTTAAGCCACTTGTACAGGAATACAGTTTGCAGTGTGGCTCACGGTATTGTCTGGGTTTGCATAGACCAAACGTGGTTCGTGCGCATTGGCTTCTGCTTCAGTGAAGTCACCAAAGGTTGCAATAATAATAATATCGCCTACATCGGCTTGGTGTGCAGCACCACCATTGACTGAAATGATGCCTGAGTTGTCTTCACCACGAATTGCATAAGTTGTGAAGCGCTTACCATTGGTCACGTTCCATACGTGGATTTCTTCATATTCACGAATGCCAGCCAAATCCATGAGTGTTCCGTCAATTGCACATGAACCTTCGTAGTGAAGTTCTGCATGAGTTACAAAAGCACGGTGGATTTTGCATTTTAATAAACGAGATAGCATGGTGAGCGTCTCCTTAGTGGACCTAAGATTTTATCTTATGGTTGAATTCAAACACTGCTTGCTGGATGTCAGTTCCGAGCAGAAAGCGCATTTTGCTCTGAAAATTGCGACATGGCAAGTGTGATTGTTCAACAATTGTGGATTCATCAGTTCGGTTTATAGGCATTGATTTGATTCATGGCTTGTTGTACTTCGCCATTGACCAGTAACTTGATACGACCTAATGCATGTGCAAGTGCATCATCCATTAAAGTTTGCTCGCTACTTGGTGCTTTGCTCAGTACATGACCAGACACGCGTTCTTTTGAACCCGGATGCCCAATACCAATGCGTAAACGATGGAAGTTTGGACCTGTGTGCGGCACGATGTCACGTAAACCATTATGTCCACCATGACCACCACCCGTTTTTAGGCGAATGATCCCTGGGTTCATATCCAGTTCATCATGAGCAATCAGCATTGCTTCAGGTGCAATTTGATAGAATTTGGCGAAGGGAACAACACTTTGACCAGAACGATTCATAAAGGTTGTGGGTAATAACAGACGAACGTCTTGACCTTCGATATTACCACGGCCGCTGATCCCGTGAAATTTAGGATCGGCTTTTAATGTAATGCCATATTGATCTGCAAGGCGTTCTACAAACCAGAAGCCTGCATTATGGCGGGTTTGGGCATACTCTTTACCAGGGTTGCCCAAACCAACAATCAGTGAAATATTAGCCACTAATTATACCATGAACACTTATGCGCGTTTGAAGTCAGCGTGCATAGGTGTGTTTTTAGCAGGGTGACGTTGTAACGCTTGGATTTTCACGTTTTCAACTTTGTCGCCTACTTTGATTTCTACAACTTCTTCAAAGAAAGCATTGCTTTCTAAAGCTTTTACAAGCTCACGAAGTTCTAAAGTGATTGTTACAGGCTCAGCGTCGCCACCATAAATGATAGCTGGAACTAATGCAGCGTGACGAAGGCGGCGGCTCGCACCTTTCCCTTGGTTAGCTGCTTCACGCGCTTGAGCGTTTAATACGAAGTTTGCCATGATAGACATCCTTATTTTGAGTTTAAATAAACTAGATCTGCGACCAATCTAGTGATAGAAAACCCTGCCAAGTGGCAGGGCTTTGAAAATTTAGCGCTCTATTATAGATAAGAATCGAACATTGCGCTAATAGATTCTTCGTTGTTAATACGGCGAATTGTTTCTGCAACCATACTTGCTACAGATACTTGGCGAATTTTACCAAGTGCTTGAGCTTCTTCTGAAAGAGGAATGGTGTCTGTAACAACCAGTTCATCAATCACAGAATTTTTCAGGTTTTCAATCGCTTTGCCTGAAAGTACAGGGTGGGTAGCATAAGCAACAACGCGGCGAGCACCAAAAGTTTTAAGTGCATCGGCAGCTTTGCATAATGTACCTGCAGTATCCACCATGTCATCTACAATGACACAGTCACGATCTTTTACATCACCAATCAAATGCATCACTTGTGATTCATTCGCTTTTTGACGACGTTTATCGATAATTGCAAGATCGATATCACCCATTTGTTTTGCAACAGCGCGCGCACGAACCACACCACCAACGTCTGGTGAAACTACCATGAGATTGTCGTGTGACTGTTGACGCAGGTCAGCCAATAGCGCAGGCGTACCATAAATGTTGTCTACAGGGATGTCGAAGAAACCTTGAATTTGGTCTGCGTGCAAGTCAATCATCACTACACGGTCAATCCCTACAGTGGTGAGCATATCTGCAACCACTTTAGCGGTAATTGGAACGCGTGTAGAACGAGGACGACGGTCTTGGCGGGCATAACCGAAGTAAGGAATAACGGCAGTAATACGACCTGCACTTGCACGACGCAACGCGTCAGCCATCACCAAGATTTCCATGAGGTTGTCATTGGTTGGCGCACAAGTAGGTTGTACGATAAATACGTCTTTACCACGGACATTCTCGGTAATCTCTACAGCAATCTCACCATCAGAGAAGGTAGAAACTGATGCAGCACCTAAAGGAATGTGCAAGTGGCTTACGACTTTTTGAGCGAATTGTGGATGCGCGGTTCCACTAAAAACGACAAGATTGGGCATGAAGCACCCTTGGCGGTTGGTGTATGTAAGAATAGATGGCAGGGGTAGCTGGATTCGAACCAACGGATGCCGATATCAAAAACCGGTGCCTTACCACTTGGCGATACCCCTAATGCGGCAGAACTTTAATATTTTTACTGCGTTCTGTCAAGGTAAATTAACAGGATAGCGGTAATATTGGGGGTTCTGTCTAATGCGAGAAAATGGCAGGGGTAGCTGGATTCGAACCAACGGATGCCGATATCAAAAACCGGTGCCTTACCACTTGGCGATACCCCTAGATTTGATCACTGTAAGATGGCAGGGGTAGCTGGATTCGAACCAACGGATGCCGATATCAAAAACCGGTGCCTTACCACTTGGCGATACCCCTAATACAGTAATCTACAGGTGAAAGAGATGGCAGGGGTAGCTGGATTCGAACCAACGGATGCCGATATCAAAAACCGGTGCCTTACCACTTGGCGATACCCCTATTGTACTGTGAAATGTCGTAATGGAGATTCATCTAAGCTGTTCACAACGTACGCAGTACATGGTGAGTGTGCCAAAATGTCGTCTACATTCATTTCTGCAGTCACTTCAGTAAAGACACAAGCACCTGTACCTGTAAGCTTTGCTTGACCAAATTGGTCTAAATAACGCATTGCTTCATCAACTTCGGGGTATAAATTTCGTGCCACAGGCTCAAAATTATTTCCAAAGTCAGATGGCTTTATCTGATAGCCGCAGAATTTAGTGGGCTTCGTGTTTCTTGTCAATGTTTTTTGTGAAAAAAGTAGTTGAGTGCTGATAAAACAGTCAGGTTTTAACACAATATATTGTTTTGGGGCTAAGTCTATGAATGTTAACTGTTCACCAATGCCTTCTGCCCATGCATTACGACCATGCACAAAGATCGGTACATCTGCTCCGAGCTGTAAACCAAGTTCAGCTAGTTTTTGAGTATCCAAGCCACATTGCCAAAGTTGATTGACTACAATTAAGGTGGTTGCGGCATTGGATGAACCTCCGCCAAGCCCTGCACCCATGGGAATGTGCTTCTCAATTGCTATATTTAAACCTGTGGTTTGTTTCGCGTAAGGCATTAAAATTTGAGTGGCTTTGTAAATCAGATTTTGCTCTAAATCGACGCTGTTTAAACCCTGAATGTGAATGCTTTGAGTATCATTGATTTCAAATTCTAACCAGTCATATAAATCAATCAGTTGAAAAATAGTCTGCAATTCATGGTAGCCGTTGTCACGACGCCCAGTAATGTGCAAAAACAGATTTAATTTGGCAGGTGAGGGTACACGAATCATGACTAAACTTGGCAAGTGATTAACGATTTTGGATGAGCATTGTAATACGGTTTTCTTGCCCTGATTCAAGCGATTGTTTCAAAATCAGGCGGTTTGGCAAACTGGCACTGTCGTTATAGCTCAAATCGACTGTCCAACCATCTTCAATAAATTGAGTTGGGCGCTGTTGGGGGTCTTTTTGAATTTGGGCATTGACCGTTGCAGGTCGGGCTTGTACCCAATCGACCAAGTGGGTGATAGGCGCTTGCCAGCCCGTGGCTTGTTCTAACAGTTCCTCAGGACTTTCTGCATGAATTAACCCTGTTTTGGCACTGTTGAGGGTGACTTGTCCAGGTTTTCCGTTAATTTGTGTTTTCCCTACGCCCAAAATGCCACTCAGCTCAATGTCAAACTGCTGTTGCTGCTGTACCCAAGTAAAAAAGGCACTGCCAGATTGCTGTGGAGTGCGCACGCCAATTTTGCCTTGTAGGTTAAATTGATTTTCAGCTTCAACTTGCTGTGAAACATTGGCTGGTTTTTGTACGAAAGGCTGACAACCTGTCAGCACAAGGCTACTGGTGGCAAAAAGGGTTAATCCTAATTTTGAAAATAAACGCATGAATCATTTAACTCTTTTTAACTGGCTGCGGTAACAATAGCGAATTTAATTGTTGCAATTGCGGATCATTCGGATGATTTTGTTGTAATTGTTGTAACACTTGGCTGAATTTTTGAATATCACCTTGCATATACAACGATTTTGCATATCGTGAGCCAATCGCGACACTATGACTCAGTGCGTAGGCTTTTTCCAACGCTTGAGCCGAAGCGGTATAGTCATTTTGTAAATAGCTGACATAACCTAAGGTATCTAAAATAGAAGCCTGTTCAGGAGCAAACTCAAGTGCTTGCTCAACATAGCGACGTGCTTCATCCAAACGGCGATTTTGCAGTGCAAGGGTATAGGCGTAGGCATTTAAATAGGTTGGGCTGTTCGGCTCAATTTCCAGTAACTTGGTGAGCAGTTGATCCAGTTTGTCTTTTTCCTGATGTGCATCGAGCAGTAAGACTTCTGAATAGATCAGGTCAGGATCATCGGGCAGGTTTTTGATGGCTTCATCTAACAAACGCAGAGCTGCTTTTTTATTGTCCATGCGTTTTAAAATATCGGCCTGTGCCTGATATAAAAAACTGGCATGCTGCGGATAGTTGACCCGTTCCTGCGTTAAAAAGCGCAGGGCATCGTTCAGTTTATCTTGCTGGGCAAAAATACTGATCATGTTGCGACGTGAAACCGTATAGAGGCTACCATCCACCAAACGATAATAGGCTTTGGCTGTTTCAAAGTGCTGTTTACGTTCGGCATTGACCGCTAAATAAAAATAGGCTTCGTTTTGATATTGTGCCGAATAGCGCAACTCTACTAAATATTTTTCGGCTTTTTCGTATTGTTTTAAGTCAATACTGGTCAAACCTGCAATAAATAAGGCTTCATCTTCCGTAGGCCATTTTTTTAAAATAGCTTCTAGCTTTGTTAGCGCCAAAGTGGCTTCATTTTTTTTGACCAGATATTTGGCTTCGGCTAAACGGACTTCAAAGTTATTGTTGTGCTTACGGCTAGATTTTGCATACCAAGCTGCCGTTTCTTCTTCATTGCCAAGTACGCTCAACAAATTGGCTTTCATTAAAATATAGCCAGTGACTTTCGGGCGTTTGCGCAACGCTCTGTTAATGGTGTCGAGCGCGGCTTGATATTGTCCATTTTGCGCTTTTAAACCTGCAATCAATACCAAAATAGATGGATTGTCTTTGGCTTTGCTGGTGCGCAGGGCTTGAATCAGAAATTCACGGTCTTCTACAGATTCAGGGGAAATTCCCGCCAAAATTTGTTCTAAGTCAGCCGTGGCATCAATATTTAGAATTTTATCTAAGGTTTCTGCAGCCAAGTCATATTCATGCGCTTTAAGTGCAATGTGCGCCAAATAAAACAGTGCAGGGACATCGGATGGTTCTTGTACCACCCAATGTGTTGCAATATCTAATGCGGCACGTAGGTCATTTTGTTCAATGGCAATATTCAGGGCGCGTTGTTTAATGGAAGTCGAATTGTTCTTAATTGCCAAGACCGTGTAGTTGTGTAATGCAGTTGGAATATCGCCATAAGCCAAGGCAAATTCTGCCACCATGGTTTGTTTTACCGCATTATAATTTGAATTTGCATGATAAATTTCTTCAGATGCTCTAAGATGAGCAACTGAAGCCATGCTACCGACCAGTAAGAATGTGGTAGAATATTGCTTAATTGTCGCGCCGTATGGTCGGCTATTTGTTTGACGCAATTTTTCTTGATCCAAGTAATGCTTTTTATGACACCGTTATTGCACAATAGCATAAATTTAGCGAAATGATGATCTGATATGTCTTTCTTTGCATTGGGTGTCAACCATCAAACCGCCTCTGTAGAGTTGCGCGAGCAAATTGCATTTAACCCAGAAAAGTTAAGTGCCTTACTTGCTGAGCAAAGCCAACATCCCGAACTGAATGATTTGGTGGTGGTGTCTACCTGCAACCGTACCGAAGTCTACGCCATGTCTGAACATCCAGAACAGGTGTTGGATTGGCTTGCACACGTCAATGGTATTGATGCGAAGCAATTGAGTCGTCATGTTTATCGTTATGAAAATGCACAGGCGGTGTCGCATTTAATGCGCGTAGCCAGTGGGCTAGATTCACTCATGTTGGGTGAGCCGCAAATTTTAGGTCAGGTCAAAACTGCGCTGTCTTTAGCCAAAGACTCACATACGGTTTCGCAACAACTCAACCGAATTTTTGAATATGCGTTTTATGCTGCCAAACGGGTACGTTCAGAAACTGCCGTAGGCAGCCATGCCGTGTCTATGGGTTATGCGGTAGCGCAACTGGCGTTACAAGTATTTAGCCATCCTGAAAAACTAACAGTGATGGTGGTGGCTGCAGGCGAAATGAATAGCCTTGTGGCGAAGCATTTGGCCGAGATGGGCGTCGCTAAAATTTTAATTTGTAACCGTACCCGCGCTCGTGCCGAAGCTTTGGCACAAGAAATTGCGCATCGGGTTGAAGTTGAAATTATTGAATTTGATCAGTTAGCGGCCAATTTACACCGCGCTGATGTAATTTCAAGCTGTACGGGTAGTTTGCATCAGGTGATTGCTTATCCTGAAGTAAAAGCAGCGTTAAAGAAACGTCGCTATCAGCAAATGTTGTTGGTCGATTTGGCCGTACCACGTGATATTGATCCTAAAATTGAAAATTTGGATGGCGTGTATTTGTACGGGGTCGATGACCTGCAAAGCGTGATTGATGAAAACTTGGCGCAGCGTCGTCAGGCGGCTGTGGAAGCAGAGCTAATGGTCAATCAGCTTGTGACTGAGTTGGTGACCCATCAAAAAGTTCAGCAAGCAGGTGCGACCATTCATGCTTACCGTGAACATGGCGAAAGCTTGCGTCAGGAAGAATTAAATTTGGCGATGGCGCGTATTGCCAAAGGTGAAGATGCTGCACAGGTTCTGCAGGAATTTTCCTATCGTTTAACCCAAAAACTGCTGCATCCAACTTCTATTTTATTGCGTGAAGCAGCCAAAGGTGATGAGCCTGAATGTTTTGAGTTTATGCAGGAAAATTTAGCAGCGACTGCCAAACATCGTCGCAAATAAGCAAGATTAACGTGATTCACAAAAAAGATTTTTGATGATACAAACTTAATCTAATCAGATCGCTTATTCCTCTAACAAGGTCAGCGATCTTTTTTTATCAATTTCATAAATTTGATGTTTCAAGCGCTTCATTTCTTCAATGCTGCTGAATTTTTTGGAGCGAATTTTTTGCTGTAAGCAGTCGTATTGCAATTTGGTCGAAAAATCCTGCGCCAATTTATCGACGTGTTCAGGAGAAGTCGTGTAATCACTGACATTGGCTTGTTGTAAAATGCGCTGTAATTCATAGTGATACGCTGAGCATGCACCCAAAATATAATATTTGGCTTGTTCAGGATCATCGGGTAGATCATCAAAAATAGTATTTAAAATATTTAAGATTTGGTGTAGCAGATGATCATTTGGAATCAGCGCACGTAACGGTTCAAAGTGAATATACAAATACGGGTGATTGATTAGAATCGCAATCACATATTCTTCGGCATCGACTTTGGTGCTAAAACTCAAAGATGCATCGTTATTGGTCTGTGCCTGCCATTTACGGTTAAAGCCTAACTTTTCACGGAAAAACTGTTGCAGCAAATAGCGATAAGAACCCGTTTTGGGCAAAAGTTCGGTCAACTGCCGCAGTTCACCCATGACCTGACTTTTGCCTTCAGGGGTACTGATATTATGGTTTTGGGTGAGATGCGCAAAGACAAAATCTGATAGCAAAGGTGCTTGATCTAATAAACGTCGGAAATTTTCGATGCCTTCACGACGAATAAGTGAGTCAGGGTCGTGCTCATTGGGTAAAACAAAGAACTTCAGTTCACGTCCATCATTGAGCAAAGGCAGTGCAATTTCCAGTGTACGACGTGCGGCTTTTTGACCTGCGGCATCGCCATCAAACGCGATGGTAATGCGGTTGTTTTGGCGGAATAGAATGTTTAAATGATCGGTATTACTGGCTGTACCGAGTGTCGCTACAGCACCATGAATGCCGTATTGCTGCAAGGCAATCACATCCATATAGCCTTCGACCATTAAATAATCTTGGGCTTTTTGTTTGCGTCCTTCATATAAACCATAGAGCAATTGGTTTTTATGAAACACTTCCGAATCGGGCGAGTTGATGTATTTGGGTTTGATTTCATCATTAAGTGCGCGACCACCAAAGCCGACCACACGTCCTTTGCTGTCACGGATTGGAAAAATCACCCGATCACGTAATAAATCGAAGTCACGTCCCTTGTCACTGGTACGAATTAAGCCTAGCAGTTTTAAACCTGCAATGTCTTGCGGAAAGGCTTTTTCTAAATGCTGCCAATCTTCGGGTGCGTAACCCAAGCGCCAAAACTGCAAGGTTTGTGCGGTTAAACCACGTTTTTGAAAATACTGTTGCGCGGCAGGGCTGTGCGGCAATTGCTGCTCATAATATTGCGCTATATTTTCTAGCAAGTCGTATAAGTTGCCTTCTTGTGCAGGTGTGTCCTGCATGGTGTCCCATTGCTCAAAACCTGCAAACGGGTCGGCATTGTTTTGAAATTCCGAGTTTGCGTATTCAGCACTTTGAAACTCGGCAAAAGGATCAAAGTCGATGCCAGAAGCTTCAAAAGTATGTTCGCTTGATGTGGTTTGAGCTGCAGAAGTTTCATTCTGGTCTTTTGCTGTTGGTTTGGGTTGAGCTATCGATGTTGGCTTTTTGGCTTCACGTTTATAAGAGAGTTTTTTATTGTCGTGCTGATCTTTTGGGAGTTCGATGCCTGTTTGACTGGCCAAGTCTTTCATGACATCTACAAAATTGCGGTTATCAATATCCATTAAAAAACGGATGGCGTTACCATTTGCCTGACAGCCAAAGCAATGATAATACTGCTTGTCACGGTAAACGTGAAAAGACGGGGTTTTTTCCTGATGGAACGGGCAGCAGCCCGAATAGGTACGACCAGTTTTTTTTAATTTCACGCGCTGACTAATCAGATCGACAATATCAGTGCGATCTAAAATTTGATCAATCGTGTGCTGTGGAATGGCCATACGGTTTTGTCTGTTATCTCTTGGTAGTGAAAGGTTCGCCGAACAGGTTGAATACATCAGACTGTGCTGATTGACTCAATGAGTATTCTCTTTTGTATCTTTTTCTAGGACAGGAAACAAGCCCATAAAAGAACAAAGGGCAAGTATCATAACTTGCCCTTTGCATTTTTCAAAACTGAAAAATCAGTCGGAATGGTTTTATTCAGTGCTGTCGTTTTGAGATTTTGGACGATCGAGCAAGCCAAAACTCAAACGGTTGGTGAGGCTGCGTGATGGCTCTGCTTGTGCTTTAGTATCTGACTGTTGTGTTTCAGTGCTGCTTTGCGCTTCACGTCCGAAAATACCCAAAGTTGCACGGTTAATCCAGCTTGCGTCATGACGGGCAGCACGTAAATTCACGCTACCATCTGCTTTAACCAAATTTGGATAGTTCAGTTTCAACACATCAATATATTGCTGAGCTGTGGCTTGATCGCCCAGTTTGCCATAACCATAAGCCACCGTTGCCAACGCTTCTGGAATTTGCGGAGTTTGCGGATAATGCTCAACTACCCACAATGAACGCTCTACTGCAGCCACCCATGCTTTACGTTTAATGTTATAACGTGCCGCATTCATTTCGGCTTCCGCCAGTTCCTGACCAATAAACTGCATGCGCTGTGCAGCATCTACCGCATAAGTGCTTGATGGATAGCGACGGATAAAATCGACAAAGTTTTGATAGGCCAGTTTTAAATAGCTAACATCACGGTGTGATTGCTTGAGCGAGGTATAACGCAACAAACCATCATAGTTTTGTTCCATATTCGCCACACCACGTACATAGTAGGCATAATCGGCTTTAGGATGCTGCGGGTTCATGCGGATAAAACGATCTGCAACAGCAATTGCGCCTTCATAATCTTTTTGCTGGAATTTTGCATACAACAATTCAAGCTGCGCTTGCTGCGCATAATCACCCGTTGGATAATAGGTTTCTAAAGCTTCAAGATGCTTAACGGCATCGGTGTATTGACCACGATCCAGTGCTTTTTCTGCTTTTTCAATATAAACCTGTTCGCTAGATTGCGGACCAGTATCGACCACTTCTTTTTTTGGATTGCTGCTACAGCCCGCAATTGCAGACGCAACGCCGAGTGAAAGAGCAAGCATTGTTATTTTATAACGTGGTAGCGACATAAAAATTCCTCTGTTAATACGGGCAATGAGCTACAATTGCGCTATTAAACCACTTTTGTCTGAATGAGCAAATGAGTCAAGCACAATCTACCCATTCCAATTTACCTGAAACTGAGTTCAATTTACTTGAAGATGCTGAGGATGCAGATAACCATACTTCAGACTCAACTGCAACACGTTTATCGTTGCAATTTCAATTGGATGACAGCCACTTAGGACTACGCATCGACCAAGTTGCAGCCATCATTTGGAGTGAATTTTCACGTGAAAAGCTAAAACAGTGGCTCAAAGACGGTCATTTGTTGGTAAATGGTAACACGGTCAAACCTAAATATAAGTGTGAAGGTGATGAGCTTCTTACCCTAGAAGTCGAGCTTGAAGCGCAAACCCGCAGCCTGCCTGAAGATATTCCACTGGATATTATTTATGAAGATGATGACATCATGGTGATTAATAAACCTGTGGGCATGGTGGTGCATCCGGGGGCGGGAAATAGCTCTGGAACTCTGGTAAATGCCTTGCTGCATCATTATCCAAAATCGGCAGAGTTAACTCGTGCAGGTTTGGTGCATCGTATTGATAAAGATACTTCGGGTTTGCTGGTGGTTGCCAAAAATCTGGAAGCACAGTTTGCCTTGACCAAGCAACTGGCGAAAAAGTCAGTTTATCGTTTATACGACTTGGTGGTGTACGGCAACATGATTGCGGGAGGCACTGTCGATGAGCCGATTAAACGCCATCCTGTAGATCGAGTGAAAATGGCTGTTTTGCCGGGCGGCAAAGACGCCGTCACACATTACAATGTTAAAGAACGCTTTCAGCATTTCACTCGTGTTCAGGCGCGTTTGGAAACTGGACGTACTCATCAAATTCGTGTGCATCTAAGTTATATTGGTTATGGTTTGGTTGGCGATCCTGTTTATACGCCACGTGTACGTGTGCCAGCAGGCGCATCGGCATTATTAAACGATACCTTGCGTAACTTTAAACGTCAGGCCTTACATGCCGTCAAACTCGGTTTGGTGCATCCACGTACTCAAGAAGAAATGATGTTTGAAGCGCCGTGGCCTGAAGACTTTAAACAATTGGTAGACGTGTTACGCAGTGAAAATGCTGCCTATTAATTGTTGCATAGACAGCATTAACAAGATCAACTCAGATACGGCAATGCCAGAAAACGACTAAGGATAGATTTATGCAATTTGTTCAAGGATTACCAGCAGGTGTGTATGTTGGGCAAACCCGCATACAACATGTGCAAGCTTTAGCGACAGACTGTGCCGATGTATCTGGTTTTAATCTGGCGCTGCATGTGCAGGATGATGCATGGCGTGTGCAGCAGCATCGTATGAGTTTACTGGCAGAGTTTGCTGAATATGGGGTCGATAAAATGACGTGGATGACGCAAACACATAGCGTGTTGTGTCAGACCATTAATGAGCAAATCACTTGTGAAGCTTTAGAAGGCGATGGTTTGGTCACTCAGCGTAAAGCGCATGCTTTAATGATGATGACCGCAGACTGTTTACCTGTGGTTTTGGGCAATGCCGAAGGCACTGAGGTTGCGAATCTGCATGCAGGCTGGCGTGGTCTTGCCAACGGTATTATCGAAAACACCATCGTCGAAATGCAAAGTGCTCCAACATGGGCGTGGTTGGGTGCGGCTATTAGTCAGCCGTGTTTTGAAGTTGGGGCTGAGGTGAAACAGGCATTTTGCGATAAATATCCTGAATTAGACACGGCTTTTATTGCAGGGCAGCAGCAAGGTAAATATCTCGCTGACTTGTATGCGATCGCGCGTTTTATTTTGCAGCAGCATGGTGTTACAACGGTCTTGGGCGGTGATCAGTGCTCGTATCAACAAGCCGATGATTACTATTCTTACCGCCGTCAAGCACGTACAGGACGTATGGCAACATTCGTGTTTATGCAGGCTTAGTGTTAAACTTGACTTAATTATTTGGTTTTAAACATTCTCATGTCAGTGATTCATTCAACATCTTCTTGCGCTGCTATTCGTGTGGCGGTGGTTTATCACAGTCCTTATGGTCATACTGCTAAGGTGGCACAGCATATTGCACAAGGTGCTGCGCAAATGGATGCTCAGGTGACTTTGATGGATGTGGCTGAAATTGAATGGGATAGTCTAGATCAAGCCGATATTATTATTATGGGCTGTCCAACTTATATGGGCAGCATTACTTCGGCTTTAAAACAGTTTATGGAGCAATCGTCTAAGCGTTGGTTGGCCAGAACTTGGCAGGGCAAACTGGCGGCAGGTTTTACCAATGGCGGTGGTTTAAGTGGCGATAAACTGGCGGTGCTGCAACAAATTAATTTATTTGCGATGCAGCATGGCATGTTGTGGTCAGGTTTACCGTTTATGCCGACAGGGCGTAGTCCACACGATATTAACCGCATGTCGAGCTTTTTGGGTTTAATGACGCAGTCTGATAATGCCAGTGTTGAAGTTACGCCACCCGAAGGTGATTTGGAAACTGCAGTCAAATTTGGTAAATATTTGGTGGAATTAAAACTTAAAGACTAAGCATTTTTAGTTTTACAACTTCCATAAAAAATGCTCGATGTTGATCTCGAGCATTTTTTATGGGCGGAATGTGCAAAATTATTTGTGCATCAAACGTGCTTTATCACGCTGCCAATCGCGGTCTTTTTCAGAAGCGCGTTTATCGTGCAATTGTTTACCTTTCACCAAAGCAATTTCAAGCTTCGCTAAAGGGCCTTTCCAATAACATGCTAAAGGTACGCAAGAATAACCTTTTTGATTGACTGCACCCATCAACTTTTCAATTTCACGTCGTGAAAGTAAGAGTTTGCGGGTACGGGTCGCTTCAGGCACTACATGCGTTGAAGCCGACAAGAGTGGTTGAATTTGTGCACCAAATAAAAAGGCTTCATTGTCACGAAACAGGATATAACTTTCGGTAATAGTCATACGTCCTGCGCGCAAAGATTTGACTTCCCAACCTTGCAAAGAAAGTCCTGCTTCAAATTTTTCTTCAATAAAATAATCGTGGCGTGCACGTTTATTCTGTGCAATTGTTCCGCCCGTATTTTTTTTAACTACAGTTAGCTTCGCCATATTCAATTACTTCCAAACTTATGACTATTGTGCCTCAAACCAAGGCTTGCTGACAAATCAAAATCATCACAACTGTTGGCTAAACTGCTTTGATATTTCATAATTTGGTAGACTTTAGTTCACTAAAATTTTTTGTATTTGTTAAACTAACTTTGACAAAACCAACTAGAGCATAATGGATGTCTAAAACTCGCGTAATTTATCCGGGCACCTTTGACCCGATTACTAATGGTCATATTGACTTGGTGACACGTGCTGCAAAAATGTTTGATGAAGTCGTGGTCGCAATTGCCATTGGACATCATAAAAATCCAATTTTTACTTTGGAAGAACGTGTGGAATTGGCACAGGCATCTTTAAAGCATTTGCCTAATGTTGAATTTGTCGGATTTGATGGTTTATTGGTTAATTTTTTCCGTGAGCAAAATGCGACTGCAGTTTTGCGTGGTTTGCGTGCTGTTTCAGATTTTGAATACGAATTTCAGTTGGCAAATATGAACCGTCAATTAGATGCGAAATATGAAGCGGTATTTCTGACTCCTTCAGAGCAATATTCATTTATTTCTTCTACATTAGTTCGTGAAATTGCACGCTTAAAAGGTGATGTGACTAAATTTGTTGCACCTGTTGTGGTCGAAGCCTTTGAGCGTAAATTACGACAAGGTTGGTAGCGTGTCTTTATATATTACCGATGAATGTATTAACTGTGATGTCTGTGAACCTGTATGCCCAAATGAGGCAATTTATATGGGTGAGCTGATTTATGAGATTAATCCAGCATTATGTACTGAATGTGTAGGACATCACGAGCAGCCGCAGTGTCAGTTATTTTGCCCAGTCGATTGTATTCCGCTCGATCCAGAGCATGTAGAAACACAGGAACAATTGCTGGAAAAATATAAAAAACTGATTGCTCAAAAAAGCGCAAGCAATTAACTTATAATTTTGCTAAGATGCGCCTTCGAAGTGAACCAGACGATCGCTGCTGTGGAGGTCTCCGTGACTGAAACAGGGGAGGAAAGTCCGGGCTTCATAGGGCAGGGTGCCAGGTAACGCCTGGGCGGCGTGAGCCGACGGAAAGTGCAGCAGAGAGTAGACCGCCTTCGTATGGTTTCTTTTTCGGAAGAAATTGAAGGTAAGGGTGAAAGGGTGCGGTAAGAGCGCACCGCATGGCTGGTAACAGTTCATGGCATGGTAAACCCCACCAGAAGCAAGACCAAATAGGAATCCTGAGGTACGGCCCGTACTGGATTCGGGTAGGTCGCTTGAGCGTATGAGTGATTGTACGCCTAGAGGAATGATCGTTCTCGACAGAACCCGGCTTATCGGTTCACTTCACCAAATTTTAAGCAATTGATGCGTGATAAGGCTTGACGTTACCTAGATTACAGCAGATAATGCGCGCACAGTTTTTGGCTATGTAGCTCAGTTGGTTAGAGCACCGCACTCATAATGCGGGGGTCACAGGTTCAAGTCCCGTCATAGCCACCATTTTTCAGACCACGTTCACTAACGTGGTCTTTTTTTTGTTTAAAATTTGTCTGTGCAATCTATTTGAGCTGTATCCAGTTGAATCTGCATTTGTAGGTTTTGAATCTGTTGCCAATTGGCTTGTTGATCAGAGTGAGCAAAAATTTTGGCATCGACCTGATTTAATTTTTTTAGCGAAATGTGTTGTGATGCACAATAACGCCCTACAGCACGCTCATAAGCCAGTTGTTGCTGCGCTGCAGCATTGAGTTGATGTACCGTTAAAATCTTTTGCTGCCCTTTGGCATAAGCAACCAAGACACGTCGGTCTGCGATGCTATAACTCATTTTAGAATTAATAAATTGCGCAACATCACGCCGTACACCGTTGTAATCTACAAAAATAGGTGAAACCAAAGCGCAGGAACTTAAGCCAACAACAAGGCTACTCAGTATTATAGACTTCAAGATCATGGTTGAATTTATTCTCTTTTTTCTGTGTGACTTGATATAGATTTTGCTGCAAATATTTAAGAATCTCCGTAAGAAAATAGTAATTTGATTAAAATTAAACAAATTGCACTGTTTTTGCTTAAACTGTGAGCGTTTGTAAATTAAAATACTTGACGATGCAGGGCTAAGTTTAGATAATGCGCACACAGTTTATGGCTATGTAGCTCAGTTGGTTAGAGCACCGCACTCATAATGCGGGGGTCACAGGTTCAAGTCCCGTCATAGCCACCATTTTTATAGACTAAGCTCTCAGCTTGGTCTTTTTTTTATGTCAAAATTTTAGGCTACTTTTTGCAGCATTGGTTTAATGGCAGGTACAAAAAAACCAAGCCGTAGCTTGGTTTTTTATATCTTTGTTTAAGCAATGCTTTAGCGTTAAATCCCTGCTTTCCAACCATTGACGAGCGGATAGCGACGTTCACGACCAAAAGCGCGTGAACTAATACGTGGTCCTAATGCACCTTGGCGACGCTTGTACTCGTTGCGATCAACCAATTGAATGACTTTCTCGACCATCGCGCGTTCAAAGCCTTTGCTAATGATGTCTTCTTGGCTCTGATCTTCTTCAATATACGCATACAAAATCGCATCGAGCACTTCGTATGGTGGTAAAGAATCTTGGTCTTTTTGGTCAGGACGTAATTCTGCTGAAGGTGGGCGCGTGATCACACGCTCAGGAATCACAGGAGTATCGGCAATACTGTTACGGTATTTAGCCAGTTCAAACACAATGGTTTTGTACACATCTTTGAGTACCGCATAACCACCGACCATATCGCCATAAAGCGTGCAATAGCCAACTGCTAACTCAGATTTGTTACCTGTAGAAAGCACGAGGTTACCAAACTTATTCGACAGACCCATTAAGATTGTGCCGCGGGCACGGGCTTGTAGATTTTCTTCTGTGGTATCGCTAGGGCTGTTACCAAAGAAAGGATACAGCGTTTGCATAAAGCTATTTACGATCGGGTGAATTTCGGCAATACCAAAAGTCACGCCTAAAGTTTTGGCTTGCTCTGCAGCATCTTCCACACTAATTTGCGCAGTATAAGTGTACGGCATCATTACCGCTTGTACCTTGTCTGCACCAATTGCATCAACCGCAATGGCAAGGGTAAGTGCTGAATCAATTCCACCCGACAAGCCTAGAATTACACCTGGAAAGCCAGAGCGTTGCACATAGTCACGGGTTGCTAATACTAAACCTTGATAGATTTCTGCAAGGGTGTCTAAAGCTGGGCTAATTTCGGCAGTTTTAAAGTGCTTCTGTGCAGCGTCATATTCTGCGTAGAATAAACCTTCTTGGTAGGTTGGGGCTTGTAATGCAACATTGCCTGCTTGGTTAATCACAAAGCTCGTACCATCGAAGATTAAATCATCTTGACCGCCAACTTGGTTTACATACACCACATTGAGATGTAATTGTTTTGCCAGTTCGGTCATGGTCTGTACACGATGCTGCGGTTTACCCACTTCATAAGGCGATGCGTTCAAGACCAATGCAGTTTCTACATTCAACTGTGCCAATTGCTGCACGGTTGGCAAAGACCATAAATCTTCGCAAATCAAAACGCCAAATTTATGACCAAGGTATTCAAAAACTAAGTGTTGATGACCTTCATCAAAATAGCGTTTTTCATCAAATACAGCATAATTTGGTAAATTTTGCTTGTTGTAAATACCTAAGATGTTGCCATCTTTCATGACGGCAGCCGAATTAAAGCGCTGACCATCTTCAGTTTCATTGACAAAGCCGAAAACTAAAACAATATCTTTAATTTCACGTAATTGTTCAAATGCTTGTTGAGTGCGTTTGTTCAAGCTTGGGCGCAGTAATAAATCTTCTGCTGGGTAACCCAAGAGAGAAAGTTCAGGGAAAATAATCAGATCTGCGTGTTGTTTTTTCGCTTCATTTGCCTGTTCAAGCATTTTTTGCGCATTTGCTTCGAGATTGCCGATGTGTGGAGAGAACTGTGCAAGGGCAATTTTAAAAGATTTCATTTAAATTAAGTCCTATTCCTATAGGTTTAAAATACACATAAACGACTGATTATTATTGTTATAAAAATTTCAGCGCAGTGTATTGTGGATTAAACGACTGCCGAAAGGCACAAATAAAAACCATTTATTATCTAACAGATAAAGATCTTATTTTGCGGTGCAAAAATAGAGACTTTTGCTATTTTATCGTAATTTAGAATAGATGCTAGCATCGAATACACTTTATTCTTGTATGCTGCAGAATATCACTGAAATATGACAGAATTTTTATGCTATTTATTTGAAATTATTATATTTTAAGATTGGGCTTGTCTGTGGTTTTAAGTCGGATCGCTCAAGTTAAAGAATATTCAGTTAAGCAATTGGTTTTGGTGGATTCAGAATAATATTGTCAATTTTTTTCAGGAAAATATCTTTAGCGATGTCGCCTTGTTGTTCAATGTTATAGGCAAAAAAAGGCTTGTTTGTAATCAATTGATAGCGATATGGATTGTACTGTTTAAAACTTAAATAATATGCCGTTTGTAAGAGTGCGCCATGTAGCAAGACATTGATTTTATGTTGGTATTGTAAAACATGCGCCATTTCGTGAATAAAAATAGCTTGATAGCCTAAATGTGCTTGTGTGTAGTCTGAACGGTAATGCAAATTGCGCACATGAATATCACCACAGGGTGCCATAAATATATGTTGTGGTTGCCAAGGTAAATAGGGGTGATTCATGACTCTGACTTTGCTGTAGTCAATTAAATGGCCGAACACAGACTGGCAGAGCTGTATTTCTGCAGGTGTTAAGTAGCGATATTTAAACTGCGCAAGTTTTAAAAAACGCATGAGCAGACTTAAAAATAAGAAATGCAGTTGCAGCATGTAAATTGATCATGAAAGGCTGACATTAAAAATATAGCGTAAAATGGGTTGCGACCCAATTTAATTATGTTGTCTAAGTCAAACTACCAAGGCTTTGTATTCTAGTGTGGATAAATATTCAAAAATAAAAAAAACCACCCGAAGGTGGTTTTTTGAGTCGTACTCGTTTTACAAGGTACAACGCGAACCGAATTAACGGTTGATGTCGCGTTGAGTGTAACCTGTGTAAAGCTGACGTGGACGACCGATTTTGTAAGGACCGCTGTGCATTTCTAACCAGTGGCTGATCCAGCCTACAGTACGTGCAAGAGCGAAAATTACAGTAAACATTTCTGTTGGGATACCAATCGCTTTAAGAATGATACCTGAGTAGAAGTCTACGTTAGGGTATAAGTTACGCTTGATGAAGTATTCATCAGATAACGCAATACGCTCAAGTTCCATTGCAAGTGCAAGTTGTGGATCGTTGATACCTAAGTCGTTAAGAACTTCGTCACAAGTTTGCTTCATTACTGTTGCACGTGGGTCGAAGTTTTTATAAACGCGGTGACCGAAGCCCATAAGCTTCACTTCTTTAGTCTTCACTTTTTCCATGAAGTCTGCAACGTTTTCTACAGAGCCGATTTCGTCAAGCATCTTAAGAACAGCTTCGTTCGCACCACCGTGAGCAGGACCCCAAAGTGCAGAAATACCTGCAGAGATACATGCGTATGGGTTAGCGCCAGTAGAACCAGCTAAACGTACAGTTGAAGTAGACGCGTTTTGTTCGTGGTCAGCGTGAAGCGTGAAAATACGATCCATAGCGCGTGCATGAACAGGGTTAACTTTGTAGTCACGGTCTGCTGGTGTAGCAAACATCATGTACAAGAAGTTTTCTGCGTAGCTTAAGTCGTTACGTGGGTAAACGAATGGTTGACCAACTGTGTACTTGTAGCTCCAAGCCGCTAAAGTAGGAATCTTCGCGATTAAACGAATCGCTGTGATTTCACGGTGGTTAACATCTTCGATGTCCAAATTGTTGTGATAGAACGCAGATAACGCACCAACAACACCAACCATGATTGCCATAGGGTGAGCATCACGACGGAAACCGTTATAGAAACGCTTAACTTGGTCGTGAACCATAGTGTGGTTGCGAACTTTTGCGTCAAAATCAGCTTTTTGTTCAGCTGTTGGAAGCTCGCCATTTAATAATAAGTAGCAAGTTTCTAAGTAGTCAGCTTTAGTTGCCAATTGGTCAATTGGGTAACCGCGGTGTAAAAGAATACCTTTGTTACCATCAATAAATGTGATTTTAGACTCGCAAGACGCTGTTGCCATAAAACCAGGATCAAAAGTAAAGTGACCTGCCGCCAACACATCCTTAACGTCAATTACATCTGGGCCTAATGTGCCGCTGTAAATTGGTAATTCAATTTCTTTTCCATCAAGCTGTAATACGGCTTTTTTGCCAGTTGCTTCAGACATTCAATAGATCTCCTGTCCTGGTGAATGTTGATCTGACTCGAAGTATCAATCTTTTAATGCGCAAGTCAGACGGATTAAAAATTAGCTCTAAGATTAGAGAGTACTGAAATTTTGTCAATTATACTTATGGATTAAGCAGACGACTGTTTATAGAAAAAGCCGAAAAAATTCCAGTAAAAAAATCAATAAAATCACAGCACAGCCGCCGTATCATAAGTCAAAATTTGTCGGATGTGCAGAAAAAAATCATCAATAAGGATTAATTGTAAGCAATTTTAAATACTGGTTTTGATGGGCTATTTTTTTGGCAGGATTCAGTCCATTACTTAAATTTATCTAATTCTCATAACTTACACGTTTTTATATACACGGTAAGGTGGTCAGATTGGTTGTAATAGGCAGTGAGTCTGGAATTTAAATTCGATATTGATTGATCAAAAAATGACTGATTGAACTTCGGAAAATAGCCATAACCCATCATATTTTAAGTGGCAAATGATGAAATCCTTGTGAGTAAAGCGCGGTTTTTTGTCCATACAGATACAAAAAATACTGGATAAGTCATTCATTCGCATGATGATTATCATTTTTAATATTTATTTAGCTAAAGTGTTTCAAGTAAATATAAATTGAATAAATAGATTGATGTCTGTGTCGTCATTAAAGTTTGACTCATGATCAGGCGTACCATGGTCAAAGTAAAGTGATGCGCTGTCTGGATCAAAGAGTCTTGTGTTGTGGTTGTAAATTGCAGCAAGAAGTCGAGTACATACATATATGGTACTGCTATTTATATATAAGCATGTGAAAACCTAAAGAACATCTGAAAAACAAAGTACAAATTTATCTTTAGTCTAAATATTCTAAAGCTGTTTATTGCGTCATTAAGAATTTTTATTTTAATAATTGATTGAAAAAACATGGGTTTATGTTTGCTTGTGTGGCTATTGATGGCGAGTGGTTTGCTTTTATACTTGTTAATGATTCTTATTTAAAGGGTTTTTAGCCAAAAAGCCGAGTAGAGTTGTTTGTATTTTAACAGTTGACGTTTTATAATTCAGTGTCGTTTTAAGGTTAGGCATGAATTTGCCTGACAATGCCAGCTTTCCTTCGAATTTATTCCAACAAACTCCGGATGGAGTTTTTACTTACAGGATGCCCGCTGTGAAAAGCAACAGACCTGTCAATTTGTCCATGGGTCAAGTTTTAGAAGTAAACTTAAAATCGCCCGTGGCTATTGCATCAATTCTACACCGTCTTTCTGGTGTCATCGTATTTTTACTCGTACCAGTACTTTTATGGTTGTTAGACAAGTCTTTGTCTTCACCTGAAGGTTTTGCTCAAGTTCAAGAAATTTTTAACGGTTTCTTTGTGCGCTTTATCGTATGGGTATTTGTAGCCGGCTTAATCTATCACTTCATTGCTGGTGTTAAGCACTTACTTGCTGACCTTGGTTTTGCAGAAGAACTGCAAAGTGGTCGCATTGCAGCTACTATTTCATTGATCTTGTCTGCTATCGGTATCGTTGCAGCATTTGTATGGATTGTAATCTAATGAAAAGTGCTACAGGTTTAACGGGTTCAGGTTCTCGCGATTGGTTTATCCAACGTATTAGTGCTGTTGTTCTTGCTGTTTATACCGTTGTGGTATTTGGTTGGATTCTTCTTAACGGTGGATTCAACTTTGAACAGTGGTACGGCTTTATGATGACATTACCAATGAAGATTATGTCTTTATTGGCAGTCTTATCTCTTGTTGCACATGCTTGGATCGGTATGTGGCAAGTATTCACTGACTATGTGACTACTCGTCAAATGGGTCCTTCAGCTTCAGGTTTACGCCTAGTGCTGACTTCAGCAGTGATTATTGCTGTTTTTGCATACGCAATCTGGGCAATCCAGATTTTCTGGGCGAATTGATAGGAAAATATCATGGGCGCGATTAACCCTAAAGAAGATTATACAAATATTCCACACCAATTCTTTGACGCAGTCATCGTTGGTGGTGGTGGTTCAGGTATGCGTGCATCTTACCAACTTGCTCAAGCAGGTTTGAAAGTTGCGGTATTGACCAAAGTATTCCCTACACGTTCACACACTGTTGCAGCGCAGGGTGGTATTGGTGCATCTCTTGGTAACATGCAAGAAGATAACTGGCACTACCACTTTTATGACACAGTAAAAGGTTCTGACTGGTTGGGTGACCAAGACGCGATTGAATTCATGACGCGTGAAGCGCCACAAGTGGTTTATGAATTAGAACACTTGGGTATGCCATTTGACCGTAACGCAGACGGCACAATTTACCAACGTCCATTCGGTGGTCACTCTGCAAACTACGGTGAAAAAGCGGTTCCACGTGCATGTGCTGCAGCTGACCGTACAGGTCACGCACTTCTTCACACGCTTTATCAAAGCAACGTGAAAATGGGTACTCAATTCTTCGTAGAATGGATTGCTCTTGATTTGATCCGTAACGAAGCTGGCGATGTACTAGGTGTGACTGCAATTGACCAAGAAACAGGTAAAATTGCAGTATTCCAAGCGAAAGCGACATTGTTTGCTACAGGTGGTGCAGGTCGTGTGTACCGTGCATCTACAAACGCATATATCAATACTGGTGACGGTCTTGGTATGGCTGCGCGTGCAGGTATTCCATTACAAGATATGGAATTCTGGCAGTTCCACCCAACAGGTGTTGCGGGCGCGGGCGTATTGTTAACGGAAGGCTGTCGTGGTGAGGGTGGTATCCTTCGTAACGATTCAGGCGAGCCGTTCATGGAGCGTTATGCACCAACTTTGAAAGACTTGGCGCCACGTGACTTCGTATCACGTTCTATGGACCAAGAAATTAAAGAAGGTCGTGGTTGTGGTCCAAACAAAGACTACATCTTGCTTGATATGACGCACTTGGGTGCAGACACAATCATGAAGCGTCTTCCATCTGTATTTGAGATTGGTAAGAAATTCGCGAACGTTGACTGTACTAAAGAGCCAATTCCTGTTGTGCCTACAATCCATTACCAAATGGGTGGTATTCCAACCAATATTCATGGTCAAGTGGTTGTTCCAGAAAGCCGTGAAACTCAAGAGTTGGTTGCGAACTACAACGCAGAAACTGATACATATACAACCAACGCGGGTGACCGTGACTTTGCTAAACCAGTAAAAGGTTTCTATGCAATTGGTGAGTGTTCATGTGTATCTGTACACGGTGCAAACCGTTTAGGTACAAACTCATTGCTTGACTTGGTTGTATTTGGTAAGGCTGCTGGTCAACACATCATTGAGTATGTGACTAAGCAACATGATGGTGAGTACGAACCACTTCCAACAACTGTACTTGAAAATACTGTGAACCGTATTCGTAAACTTGACGAATCGACTTCAGGTGAAAACGCTCAAGAAGTTGCTGATGCAATTCGTAACATCGTTCAAGACCACGCAGGTGTATTCCGTACTTCAGCATTGCTTGATGAAGGTGTGAAACAAATTCTTGCGCTTGAGCCACGTGTTCGCAACATTCATTTGAAAGACAAATCTAAAGTATTCAACACTGCACGTGTAGAAGCATTAGAAGTTGAAAACTTGTATGAAGTTGCTAAAGCGACACTAATCTCAGCTGCTGCACGTAAAGAATGTCGTGGTGCGCATACGGTTGTAGACTTTGAGTTACCACCAGATCACCCAACTTATTCTTATGGTCGTCGTGATGATGAGTGGATGAAGCATACTTTATGGTTCTCTACAGATAACCGTCTTGAGTACAAACCAGTACGTTACAAGCCGCTTACTGTAGCTGCTATTCCACCTAAACCACGTACATTCTAATTGGGAGAAGTAAGATGAGTAGAGGTACTCGTACATTTAATATCTACCGCTACGATCCTGATAAGGATAAAGCACCGTACATGCAAACTTTTAAGCTTGAATTGACTGATAAGCACCGTATGTTGCTTGATGCACTTCTTGAATTGAAGGTACAAGACGAATCTTTGACATTCCGTCGTTCATGTCGTGAAGGTATTTGTGGTTCTGATGGTGTAAACATCAATGGTAAAAATGGTTTAGCGTGTCTTTGGAACCTAAACGATTTACCAGAAGTGATCACAATTCGTCCGCTTCCAGGTCTTCCTGTAATTAAAGACTTGGTTGTAGACATGAATCAGTTCTACGATCAGTATAACAAGATTCATCCGTTCTTGATCAACAACCAACCTGCGCCACCAAAAGAGCGTTTACAATCTCAAGAAGAGCGTGAGCATCTTGATGGTTTGTATGAATGTATTCTTTGTGCATGTTGTTCAACTTCATGCCCATCATTCTGGTGGAACCCAGACAAGTTCTTGGGTCCTTCAGCGTTGTTGAATGCATATCGTTTCATTATCGATTCGCGTGATACTGCAACTCAAGAGCGTTTGGCTCGTCTTGACGATCCATTCTCTTTGTTCCGTTGTAAAGGTATTATGAACTGTGTATCTGTATGTCCTAAAGGCTTGAACCCAACTAAAGCAATCGGTCACATCCGTAACATGCTTTTAGATATGGCTGGCTAATAGACTGCGTGATCAGTTGAGAAAAGCACACCTAGGTGTGCTTTTTTTTGTGCCAAAATTACGATAAAAGTCGTGTGATAAGTTGCTTGTTTTTGATGAGTACGTAAATGAAAAATGTTGCATGCAAAGAAGTGATTAAAAAGTGAGTATTTGATATTTTTTAGGTATAACTGTTGGATAAATAGACAAAAACAGCATTTAGCCGACTAAAGTTGCACACAATTGTAATCCAGTGCTGCTATTTTGTTGTAAAGCATGGGCAAATGCCAAGTTTAGCTGCAATATTTATTTTTAGATGTTATCATGTAACGTGTAAGTGAGAGGGCAGATTGAGAGATGTGCTCTCTTTTATTTTATCTGAAATAGCGGTGTTGGACTTTGGTCTAAATTGCATCTGTTTTTTAAATAAAGCACCATATGTTAGATGAAAATAGAATCAGTGTATTTCGCCAATTTATAGGAGGTATGTGTCAAAAAAATCAATTGCATTTCTGAGATCATGTTACGATTAACAAATGACTATATCTGAAAAATGTTGAATTTTTGTACATTTTATCAACATTTTAAGTGCAAATGATGTGTTATTAAATCAGGACTATTGCAGAAAAGTCGTATTAGAAAAGCTAAGACTGAGCACTTATTTTTTCTAAAACGATTTTGCAAAAAATTGCTCGGCTTGGGTCGAGTATATAAATGAGTGATGATGCCAATGAGGGCGTTATGATTCATAAATGACATTGGGTTTTCCTAATGTAGTGATAACGCCTCATGACATATGTCAACTGGGGACTAATGTCATGTTACCAATTTGACATTATCAATCATGGGTTTTGCTTAAAAAGCATCCTGGAAAATGTTTTTGCAATAGGAAATGGGTCCACAAATGCAAGAAGTTGCTGACGCACTGCGTCTTGACACTGAACTTTCCGCTGATAGTGCAGCGTATATTGAAGAACTTTACGAGCATTATTTGACGTCACCGGAATCAGTCGGTGCTGATTGGCGCGAATATTTCGATAAATTCCCGAAGGGTGATCAACCACACAGTAATGTACGTGAGCAATTCCTTTTATTAGGTCGTAATTCAAATCGCGTTCAAGCCATTGTTCAAGGTTCAGTGAGTTCTGAACATGAACAACGTCAAATTGGCGTGTTGCAACTGATTGCTGCTTACCGTAACCGTGGTCACCAAAAAGCAAAATTAGATCCACTAGGTTTGGCAAAACGTGAAGACGTGCCAGATCTTGATCTTGCTGCACATGGTTTAACCAAGTCTGATTTAGATACTGTTTTCCATACAGGTAATTTGGAAATTGGTAAGTCTGAAGCAACACTAGGCGAAATGGTTGATGCCATGCAGGCGATCTACTGCGGTTCAATTGGTGCAGAATACATGCACATTGTTGATACCAAAGAAAGACGCTGGATTCAACAACGCTTAGAAAGCGCACGTGGTAAGTTCACATTTACTGCAGATCAAAAGAAACACGTTCTTGAGCGCTTAACAGCAGCTGAGGGTCTAGAAAAATATCTAGGTAATAAATACGTTGGTGCGAAACGCTTTGGTGTAGAAGGCGGTGAATCATTTATCCCTATGGTGAATGAAATCATTCAACGTGCGGGTGCTGTTGGCTGTAAAGAAGTCGTGATTGGCATGCCACACCGTGGTCGTTTGAACCTGCTTGTGAACATCATGGGTAAAAACCCTGCAGACCTATTTGGTGAGTTCGAAGGTAAGAGCTTGCATAAAAAAGGTTCTGGCGACGTAAAATATCACCAAGGTTTCTCATCTAACGTGATGACTCCGGGTGGTGAAGTGCACTTGGCACTTGCGTTTAACCCATCGCACTTAGAAATTGTTGGACCTGTGGTTGAAGGTTCTGTACGTGCGCGCCAAGTACGTCGTAAAGACATTGGTGGTGATGATGTATTGCCATTAATCGTTCACGGTGATGCCGCATTTGCAGGTCAAGGTGTTAACCAAGAAACCTTCCAAATGTCACAAACTCGCGGTTATACCGTAGGTGGTACAGTTCACATTGTGATTAACAACCAAGTTGGTTTCACAACATCTGACCCACGTGACGCACGTTCTACTGAATACTGTACTGACATTGCAAAAATGATTCAGGCGCCAATTTTCCACGTGAATGGCGATGATCCTGAAGCGGTGATTTTTGTATCTCAATTGGCACACGATTTCCGTCATACATTCCGTAAAGACGTTGTGATTGATTTGTTCTGCTACCGTCGTCGTGGTCACAACGAAGCGGATGAACCTGCAGCAACTCAGCCAATGATGTATCAAGTGATCAACAAAAAGACCACTACACGTACTTTGTATGCTGACCAATTGGTGCAAGAAGGTGTGTTGGATCGCGCAGCAGCAGATCAAATGATTGAAGATTACCGCGCAGATTTAGAAGCGGGTAATCACGTTGCGAACGCATTGGTACTTGAGCCAAATACTAAAATGTTTGTAGATTGGTCGCCATACTTGGGTCACGACTATACAGACGTTTGGGATACAACTTTCCCTATCGAGCGTTTGAAAGAACTTGGTCAAACCATGCGTAAACTTCCAGAAGGTTTCGTGATGCAGCGCCAAGTTGCCAAAGTGATTGACGATCGCTTGAAAATGCAAACAGGTGAAATGCCACTAAACTGGGGTGCAGCTGAAACTTTAGCTTACGCATCTTTGTTGGATGAGGGTTACCTTGTTCGTTTGACTGGTGAAGACGTTGGTCGTGGTACTTTCTCGCACCGTCATGCAAAACTGCATAACCAAGTCGATGGTAAAACTTATATTCCACTTTGCCACATCAAAGAGAACCAACCACGCGTTGCAATCTACGACTCATTATTGTCTGAAATGGCAGTATTGGCATTTGAATATGGTTATGCGACGACCCTTCCAAAGAGCTTGATTATTTGGGAAGCACAATTCGGTGACTTTGCCAACTGTGCTCAAGTGGTAATCGACCAGTTCATTTCATCTGGCGAAACCAAGTGGGAGCGTGTGTGTGGTTTAACGATGCTTCTTCCACACGGTTTTGAAGGTCAAGGTCCTGAGCACTCATCTGCACGTTTAGAGCGTTTCTTACAGCTTTGTGCGGAAGAAAACATGCAAGTGATGACACCAACAACACCTGCACAGATTTTCCACGCTTTACGTCGTCAGGCGATTCGTCCAATCCGTAAGCCAATGATCATCATGTCGCCGAAGTCTTTACTTCGTCACAAGTTAGCAGTGTCTAACCTTGATGAGCTTGCAACTGGTACATTCCAGACTGTGATTGATGAAATTGACAACATCAACAAATCAGACGTGACGCGTTTGGTATTGTGTGGTGGTAAAGTGTATTACGACTTGCTTGAAAAGCGTCGTGAATTAGAATTGAACAATACTGCAATTGTTCGTATTGAACAGTTGTACCCATATCCAGAACAACGTCTTGCTGAAGTTCTTGCTTCTTATCCAAACGTAAAAGAATTAGTTTGGACTCAAGAAGAGCCGAAGAACCAAGGTGCTTGGTTATTCATCGCGCCACGTTTATATGATGACGTAATGAAAACTGGTAAACAGATTCGCATTAGTTATGCGGGTCGTGAAGCATCTGCAGCACCAGCGTGTGGTTCACCATATTTGCATGCAAAACAACAAGCTCAGCTCATCAATGACGCGCTTGCGATCGTAGCTGAATAACAGGAGATTCGAAGTAATGGCAACCGAAATTAAAGCACCGGTATTTCCAGAGTCAGTTGCAGACGGTACGATTGCAACTTGGCACAAACAACCAGGTGAAGCAGTTTCACGTGATGAAGTGATCTGTGATATTGAAACCGATAAAGTTGTTTTGGAAGTAGTCGCTCCTGCTGATGGCACAATCTCTGCAATCATCAAAAACGAAGGCGATACAGTTCTTTCTGACGAAGTAATTGCTCAATTTGAAGCGGGTGCTGTTTCTGGCGCTGCTCAAACTCAAGCAGTTCAGTCTGAAGCACAAGTAGAGCAAGCTGCGGCGAAAACTGAAGCAGGCGCTGCGCCAGTTGTTGAGCGTGCACAACCAGTTGCTGACCAAGCACCAGCAGTACGTAAAGCGTTGACTGAAACAGGTATCAATGCTGCAGACGTTTCTGGTACAGGTCGTGGTGGTCGTATCACTAAAGAAGATGTTGCAAATCATCAAGCTAAACCTGCTGCTGCAGCTGCGCCATTAAGCGTTGCGGTAGGTGAGCGTATCGAGAAACGTGTTCCTATGACACGTTTACGTAAGCGTGTTGCAGAGCGTTTACTTGCAGCGACTCAAGAAACTGCAATGTTGACAACATTCAACGAAGTGAACATGAAGCCAATCATGGAAATGCGTGCACAATACAAAGACGCATTTGAAAAACGTCATGGTGCACGTTTAGGCTTTATGTCTTTCTTCGTGAAAGCTGCAACTGAAGCATTGAAACGTTACCCAGCAGTAAACGCTTCTATTGATGGCGAAGACATCGTATATCACGGTTACTACGACATCGGTGTTGCGGTTTCTTCTGACCGTGGTTTAGTGGTTCCTGTATTACGTGATACAGACCGCATGAACTACGCTGAAGTAGAAAACGGTATTCGTGACTATGCTTATAAAGCACGTGACGGTAAGCTAGGTATTGAAGATATGACTGGCGGTACATTCACCATTACTAACGGTGGTACTTTCGGTTCATTATTATCTACACCAATTCTAAACACGCCACAAACTGCAATTTTGGGCATGCACAAAATCCAAGAGCGTCCTATGGCGGTAAATGGTCAAGTTGAAATCTTGCCAATGATGTACTTAGCGCTTTCTTATGACCACCGTTTAATTGATGGTAAAGAAGCTGTAGGTTTCCTTGTAACAATCAAAGAATTGTTAGAAGAGCCAGCTAAACTCATCCTTGACCTTTAATTCTAAAGAATAAATCAGTGGGCTTGGAGCGATCCTCTAAGCCCATTTTTGGAGATAAAAATGTCTCAACAATTTGATCTTGTTGTTATTGGCGGTGGCCCAGGTGGTTATGAAGCGGCAATTCGTGCGGCTCAACTTGGCTTTAAAGTTGCGTGTATCGAAAAACGTATTCACAAAGGTAAACCATCTTTGGGTGGTACATGCTTAAACGTGGGCTGTATCCCATCTAAAGCATTACTTGATTCTTCACATCGTTATGAAGATACGGTTCATCACTTGGCAGATCATGGTATCACTACAGGTGAAGTACAGTTTGACCTTGCGAAGCTATTAGCACGTAAAGACAAAATCGTTGACCAATTAACTGGCGGTATTGATCAGTTATTAAAAGGTAACGGTGTTGAGTGGTTAAAAGGTACGGGTAAATTGCTTGCAGGTAAAAAAGTTGAGTTCGTTTCTCATGAAGGCGAAACTCAAGTTTTAGAGCCTAAGTATGTGATTCTTGCGACTGGTTCAGTTCCTGTAAATATTCCTGTTGCTCCTGTAGATCAAGACATTATTGTTGATTCTACTGGTGCATTAGAATTCCCAGAAGTGCCTAAGCGTTTAGGTGTGATTGGTGCAGGCGTAATTGGTCTTGAACTTGGTTCAGTATGGCGTCGTCTAGGTGCAGAAGTTGTTGTATTTGAAGCAATGGATGCATTCTTACCAATGGCTGACAAAGCTTTGGCAAAAGACTACCAAAAACTATTGACCAAGCAAGGTATGGATATCCGTATCGGTGCGAAAGTTTCAGGTACTGAAGTTAATGGTCGTGAAGTGACTGTTAAATATACCCAAGGCGGCGAAGACAAAGAACAAACATTCGATAAATTGATCGTTTGTGTAGGTCGTCGTGCTTATGCTGAAGGTTTATTGGCAGATGACTGCGGTATTAAACTGACTGAACGTGGTTTGGTTGAAGTAAACGATTGGTGTGCAACTTCTGTTGAAGGTGTATATGCAATTGGTGACTTAGTACGTGGTCCAATGCTTGCACACAAAGCAATGGAAGAAGGCGTAATGGCAGTTGAGCGTATTCACGGTCATGCTGCACAAGTTAACTACGACACAATCATTTCAGTAATCTACACACACCCTGAAGCGGCGTGGGTTGGTTTAACTGAAGAGCAAGCGAAAGAAAAAGGCCACGAAGTGAAAACTGGTCAATTCGGTTTCGCGGTAAATGGTCGTGCTTTAGCTGCAGGCGAAGGTGCTGGTTTCGTGAAGTTTGTTGCAGATGCAAAAACAGATCGTTTATTGGGTATGCACGTGATTGGACCTGCTGCGTCTGACATCGTTCACCAAGGTATGATTGCACTTGAGTTTGTATCTTCAGTTGAAGATTTACAATTAATGACATTTGGTCACCCAACCTTCTCTGAAGTGGTGCATGAAGCCGCTTTAGCTGTAGATGGGCGTGCGATTCACGCGATTCAGCGTAAACGCAAATAACACTAAAAAGAGCGGCTTAGGCCGCTCTTTTTGCATTTGATGGTTGTATTTATGGGAATAATCATCTAAAAGTAAAGAGCATAGGAAAAACACCACACAAGGAAAGCAATATTAAAACGCAGGTTTGATATTGGTGGTGATAACTGAATAAAAGAAGTAGTAAAAGGTTAGTCAATGAATCTACATGAGTATCAAGCAAAAGCGCTATTAAAAAAATATGGTATGCCAGTACAAGAAGGCATTTTGGCAACTACAGCCGTAGAAGCTGTGCAAGCTTTCGAGCAACTGGGCGGTAAATTTGCAGTGATGAAAGCTCAGGTGCATGCAGGTGGTCGCGGTAAAGCGGGCGGCGTGAAGGTCGTAAAATCTGCACAAGAAGCAGCAGACTATGCCAACCAAATTCTTGGAACACGTTTGGTCACCTATCAAACCGATGCCTATGGTCAGCCTGTAAACAGTATTTTAGTGGCTGAAGATGTTTATCCTGTAGAGCGTGAACTGTATTTGGGTGCAGTGGTAGATCGTTCTAGCCGTCGCGTCACTTTTATGGCATCTACTGAAGGTGGTGTTGAAATTGAGAAAGTGGCAGAAGAAACCCCAGAAAAAATTATTAAAGTAGAAGTTGATCCTTTAGTGGGTTTATTGCCATTTCAGGCACGTGAAGTGGCTTTTGCATTAAAACTCAAAGACAGTCAAATCACGCAGTTTGTGAAGATTATGACAGCGGCTTATCAGGCATTTATCGACAATGATTTTGCCTTATTTGAAATTAACCCATTGTCTGTACGTGAAAATGGCGACATTTTATGTGTCGATGCCAAAGTCGGTATTGATTCCAATGCGCTGTATCGTTTGCCTGAAGTCTTGGCACTGCGCGATAAAACACAAGAAAATGAACGTGAATTGCGTGCATCAGAATTTGACCTGAACTATGTTGCTTTAGAAGGCAATATCGGTTGTATGGTGAATGGTGCAGGTTTAGCAATGGCAACTATGGATATTATTAAACTCTATGGTGGTCAGCCTGCGAACTTCTTGGATGTAGGTGGTGGTGCAACCAAAGAACGCGTAATTGAAGCCTTTAAAATTATTTTGGCAGATCACTCGGTTAAAGGCGTACTGATTAATATTTTTGGTGGAATTGTACGTTGTGACATGATTGCGGAAGCAATTATTGCAGCGGTTCAGGAAGTAAATGTGACGGTACCTGTAGTGGTTCGCCTAGAAGGGAACAACTCGGAACTTGGTGCAAAATTACTCGATGAATCAGGATTAAAACTTATTTCTGCAAACGGCTTGTCTGATGCCGCAGAAAAAATTGTTGCTGCAGTGAAAGCTTAAGGAGAATCAGGATGAGCGTATTAATTAATAAAGACACCAAAGTATTGGTACAAGGTTTCACTGGTAAAAATGGTACTTTTCACTCAGCACAAGCACTTGATTATGGAACTAAAGTGGTGGGTGGGGTAACGCCAGGAAAAGGTGGTCAAACCCATTTGGAATTACCTGTATTTAACACCATGAAAGAAGCTGTACGTGAAACAGGTGCAGATGCATCGGTGATTTATGTGCCTGCACCGTTTGTTTTAGATTCGATTGTAGAAGCAGTCGATTCTGGAGTAGGTTTGATTGTGGTGATTACGGAAGGTGTGCCAACCATCGACATGCTCAAAGCCAAGCGTTATTTAGAAACCAATGGCAATGGTACACGTTTGGTGGGACCAAACTGCCCAGGTGTGATTACACCAGGTGAATGTAAAATTGGCATCATGCCAGGGCATATTCATCAACCAGGACGAATTGGCATTATTTCACGTTCAGGTACTTTGACCTATGAAGCTGTGGCACAAACCACCAAATTAGGCTTAGGGCAATCGACCTGTATCGGGATTGGTGGTGACCCAATTCCAGGTATGAATCAAATTGATGCTTTAAAATTGTTCCAAGACGACCCAGACACCGATGCGATTGTTATGATTGGTGAAATTGGTGGTACGGCAGAAGAAGAAGCTGCGGAATATATCCAGTCGAATGTTAGCAAACCTGTGGTGGGTTATATTGCAGGAGTGACAGCACCTAAAGGTAAGCGTATGGGACATGCGGGTGCAATTATTTCAGGCGGTAAAGGCACTGCGGAAGAAAAATTTGCAGCTTTTGAGCGTGCTGGAATTGCTTATACGCGTAGCCCTGCTGAATTGGGTTCTACCATGTGGCAAGTATTAAAAGATCAAGGTTTGCTTAAATAACAAATTTTGAAGATCTTGATTTTATTCAGTACTCAATCCCCAATTTTGGGGATTTTTTATGTTGAAAAATTAGCCACATTTGAGAGATAAAGTATATGATAAGAGTTAATTTGGTATTGCTTTGTTGCATAAATATGTAAGCATCTGATTTAAATAAATTTAATTTTGTATCAAAAAATAATCAAAACTTTTAAATCATATAGTTATGAAATCTTTGTGCGACAAAGCCGTTCAAGTAGTTTTTGCATCTAGGGAAATGATTTTTTATTGTTGAACAAGCTGTATAAACAGCTGATTCAAATAAAAAAAATACGCAATGATTGGGGTGATCATTGCGTATGAAAACGAATCTGCTTTCACAGCTTCGATAACGGAGAAATGTTATGAAATTAGGATTACTCCTAAAGCATGTAAGTATACTAAACTGAGAAGAAATACTAATCCGCAGTATTCAGGTTACGTGATGTTAAATCACGTAAGTAATAAGTGTTTTTTGTGAATCACGTCATCTTATGTTGATTTTTACTCAAATAAAAAGTCTCTTATTCATGTGAATAAGAGACTTTAAAATATTTGTATCTACAAAATGCTTAGAAGCGGAATACACCCAAGCCAGCTTTCACTTCATCTAAAGTTTGCTGGGTAATATCACGGCATTTGTCGGTGCCTGTTTTCAAAATATCCATAATGTAGTCAGGATCTTTAGCAAGTTCGATACGACGTTCACGGATCGGCCCAATCAATTCTTTTAGAATGCCTTCCAAACGCTTTTTCACCGTACCATCGCCCAAACCACCACGACGATAATGCGCTTTCAGTTCTTCAAGTTCTTCTTTGTTGGTATCGAAGGCATCTAAATAAGTAAATACTACGTTGCCTTCAACCTGACCTGGGTCTTCGATACGCAGGTGATTTGGGTCGGTGTACATTGCATTGACAGCTTTTTTAATGTCTTTGTCTGTGGCATCTAACACAATGGTATTGCCCAGTGATTTTGACATTTTCGCTTTACCATCAAAACCAGGTAAACGTCCGACATTTGACAACAATGCCTGACATTCAGGTAGCAAGTCATGACCAATTTGACGATTCACCCGACGCACAATTTCATTGGTCTGTTCAATCATTGGAATTTGGTCTTCACCTACAGGAACGACCGTTGCTTTAAATGCAGTAATATCGGCTGCTTGAGCTACAGGGTAGCACAGGAAACCTGCAGGAATATCACGCTCAAAACCACGCATCTGAATTTCAGATTTAATGGTTGGGTTACGCTCCAAACGTGCCACAGTCACGAAGTTTAAATACAACATGGTGAGTTCGTTTAATGTAGGCAGGCAAGATTGCACGCAAATGGTGGTTTTTGTTGGATCAATCCCCACCGCTAAATAATCGGTTGCTACCTCAATAATATTACGACGGACTTTTTCAAAGTTATCGGCATTGTCAGTTAAGGCTTGAGCATCGGCAAGTAACAGATGTTGATGATGTGAGTCTTGTAAACCTACACGTGAACGTAAAGAACCCACAAAGTGACCTAAATGTAGTTGTCCAGTTGGACGATCGCCTGTCAAAATCACAGGACGATTATCTTGATTACTCATTTTTTATTCCAAGTCGTATCTACGACATCTATGTACCGATGAATTGCTACATTGTAAGGCATAATATTTTTCAATGTCACTTCCTTAAATAGATTGAATTGAATTCGTTTAAAAAATTAATGAAGTAAATACAGAGTTTATTTGCGTACAGTTTTAAAATAGATAGAAAATCGCATAAGGATAACAAAGCAATGGCGAGCAGTTTATTACTTTTATTAGATGACATTGCAACCGTTTTAGATGATGTAGCCGTCATGAGTAAAATGGCTGCTAAAAAAACAGCAGGGGTATTGGGTGATGATCTGGCATTGAATGCGCAGCAAGTCAGTGGTGTACGTGCAGAGCGTGAGTTGCCTGTGGTATGGCGTGTGGCTAAAGGTTCATTCATCAATAAGCTAATTTTAGTACCGCTCGCGTTATTAATTAGTGTCGTTGCGCCGTGGTTAATCAATCCTTTATTGGTGGTTGGTGGTCTATTTTTAAGTTATGAAGGTGTGGAAAAAATCATGCACACCTTACAACACAAAAAAGCCCAAACGGCTAAAGAAGCGCAACTTGAGCTAATTCAAACTGAGCAAGACCTTGCGGCTTATGAAACCGAAAAAATTAAAGGTGCTGTGCGTACTGACTTTATTTTATCGGCGGAAATTGTGGTGATTTCTTTGGGGACTGTGGCTGCGGCAGGCTTTCTAACCAAAGTGACAGTATTAAGTTTAATTGCGATTGCCATGACGGTGGGTGTCTATGGGTTCGTTGCGTTAATTGTCAAAATTGATGACATTGGTTTATACCTCACAGAACAAGCTGCCAATTTTAAACAACGTATTGGGAGTGGTTTACTGGCATTTGCTCCAATTTTAATGAAGACTTTATCTGTGGTGGGTACTGCAGCGATGTTCTTGGTTGGTGGAGGAATTATCAATCATGCTATTCCTTTTGTGCACCATTTCACAGAAGATACGGTAGAGTATGTACAAGACATCCCAACGATGGGCAGTATTGTAGGTTCAGTCACGCCAATGTTGATGAACCTTGTCGTGGGTATTTTGGCAGGCATCTTGGTGGTGATTGTGGTCGCACTTGTTCAAAAAGTGTGGTCAAAGTCTAAATCGGCTTAATCTATTATCAGAGTTTAAGAGAAGGATAAGAATAATGCGTTGGAAAGGTCGTCGAGTTAGCACGAATGTAGAAGACCGCCGTGGTGGCGGTGGAGCAAAAGCGGGCGGTATCAGTATTTTGGGCTTAGTGGTGGCCTTTGTTGCATGGAAGTTCTTTGGCATCGATCCGCAATCGGCTTATCAAGCGACCAAGCAAGTCACCTCACATGCGCAAAGTGCTGAAACTAAAGGTTTAGATAATCCAAGTCCTGAACAACAAGAGGCGATGGAGTTTGTGGGCACTGTTTTGGCCGATACAGAAGATACGTGGTCACAAGTGTTTCAGCAGCAGTTAAATAGCCAATATATACCACCTAAACTGGTGTTATTTACAGGTGTGGTCAATTCTGGCTGTGGTACGGCACAATCGGCAATGGGGCCATTTTATTGTCCTGCCGATCAAAAAGTATATATTGATACTTCATTCTTCCAAGCCATGCGTCAGCAAATGGGCATTGGTGGTGAACAAAATCAGACTGAATTAAGCCGAAATGATCAAGCGGGCGATTTTGCTCAAGCCTATGTGGTGGCGCATGAAGTTGGGCATCATATTCAGACCATTTTAGGGATTTCAGAACAAGTGCATAAAGCACGTCAGCAAGTCAGCGAAGTACAGGGTAATCAGCTTTCGGTACGTCAGGAATTACAAGCGGACTGTTTATCGGGAGTGTGGGCGCATCATAACCATCAACGTACTCAATTCCTCGAACAAGGTGATATTGAAGAAGCAATGGATGCGGCACATAAAATTGGCGATGACTATTTACAAAAACGTGCACGTGGGCAAGTCGTGCCTGATAGCTTTACGCATGGTACCAGTGCACAGCGCGTACAATGGTTCCAGACTGGCTTAAAATCAGGCTTGATCAGTGATTGTGATACATTCAATGCCGCAATTTAACTGACTTAAAAATCAAGTTTTATAAACAAAAGGAGTGCTGCCAGTCGCTCCTTTTTTATAGGCTAAATGAATGCGAGTGGATAGATGCAAACAACGTTAAGCCGTAAACCGAGTGATGAATTAGCACACATGATTTTGAACGTGGTGTGTTTGATTCCAGCAGGTCAGGTTGCGACCTATGGGCAAGTGGCACGCCTAGCGGGTCTGCCCAAACATGCACGTTTGGTCGGTTATGTCCTCAGGCATTTATCGGCAGAACATACTGTGCCGTGGCATCGGGTGATTAATGCGCAAGGAAAAATTAGCCTAAGCAAACTAAACGCCCAAGGAGAAAATATACAAACTTTAAAATTACAGGAAGAAGGGATTGTGGTAATTGCAGAAAAGGTGAATTTAAAACAATACCAATGGCAGAATTAAACTGAGCTGCTAAATCGAGCGTTTAATATTGAGATATGGTGATACTGAGAAAATTTGCTGAATAGAGTGCTGCAAATAAAAATTTTAGAACAAACAAAGAAATCTAAATGAGAGGGGAAGTTCCTCACTTCCGTAGAAATGAGGAACACGCAATCTTATTGACGTACAACCAATACAGGTGTTGTACCTTCACTTAGGATGCTTTGCGCAACGCTACCTAAGAATAATTTTTTCAAGCCAGTACGACCATGAGAACCGATCACGATCAGGTCAGCATTTAACTCTTTCGCAGCATTGCTGATTTCACGTGCAATGACTTGACCTTCAAGTAATTTAGTTTCAGCTTCAACACCTTGCTCAGTGAATTTTAGTTTCGCTTCTTCTAAAGTTTTTACGATAGAAGCACGCGCACGTTCAATTAAGTCATTGGTTTGGTTTGCTGTGATGTATTCTGCAGCAATGTATGGGTCAAGAGTAAGTACTTGAACCACAGTAATTTTACTACCAAATGCTTTTGCAAGTTCAGCAGCTTTTGCAACAGCAGCAAAAGAAGTTTCAGAACCGTCCACTGGTACGAGGATGTTTTGGTAAGCCATGAGTGTTTCTCCTTATTGTAATTTCAATACTTTAATAAAATATTCGCTCTGAGTCCTGTCTTATCTTACGCTGAATTCATAGAGAATAAAACCCAGTAATTTCATAAAGATAATTGAGTGCTGTAAGTCCTTATTTCACCTTAATTTAGCATGAAATTATGACGCTGTGCTTGAAATTCAACTAAAGTTTTAGTCCTTATTGTTGTGCTGAATTTTAAAAAATTCCACCAGTTTTTTAACGTCATCTGTCTGCAATTGTTCTCGTATTTGTAGCAGATATTTTTCATCTAAATCATACAGTTTTAGTGCCAGAATGTCGGAAATTTCAGCTGCATTAAAACGGTATTTAATCACTTTAGCAGGTACCCCCGCCACAATGGCATAAGGTGGTACATCTTGCGTAACCACTGCACCTGTAGCCACAATAGCACCTTCACCCAGTTCAACGCCTTGCATAATCATGGCTCGACTGCCAATCCAGCAACCATCACCAATTTTGGTATCACCTGCAGCAACAAAACTACGGGTATCAAATGGAAAAGCGGAAATCCAGTCACTGCGATGCAATTGATTGCCACCCATCATAATCACACATTCAGCTCCAAAGCAGACAAAATTGCCAATATAGAGCTGATCAATTGGTTTTTCTACTGTAGCGGGTTTGTCGTGCAAATAGCGCACTACACAACGCTCGAAGCCCTGATCCCAATAAGCTGAATAATACGAGTAATTGCCTTTAATATGGATATTCGGATTTTTTACAGTTTTGGAGATAAACTCAAATTCGCACCAGTGTTTGACAGGGGAATTAATCAGCGCTTCTGACATGGTTTTTTCGTGTGGGAAGGTAAGGGAATTATAACGAATATTGCTCAGCACTGCTAAAAAGTGCGAAAGTTTTGCGGTGTAGGGATGTTCTGATTATCTAAACCAATGCCACAAAAACATAAAAATATTTTTGACACTATGGGGAAAGATGAAACCCCAAATGCCAAAAAAGAGTGATGCTGCCAATATGATGTTGATGGGATTGCTCTGTGTATTGATATAGAGTCCCCAAACTGGAATCAAAATAAGTCCTAAAACAGCCCCTGAAAGTGCATAAACAAATGCATGAATGAAGCGATTTTCCATCTTATTTTCCTCTATTTTTATCGCAGTATAATCTATAAGCTCGGCTGTATGATTTATAGGCAATAAAAAACCCCTCAAAGAGGGGCATCGCGTGTAGTCATCTTTATTAAAACTTAAAGATATTCTACATTCACAATTTCATATTCCACTTCGCCTTGCGGAGTGACAATTTTGGCTTCATCGCCTTCATTTTTGCCCAACAAACCGCGTGCAATAGGCGAATTCACTGAAATTTTATTGATTTTAAAATCAGCTTCATCATCACCTACAATTTTGTAGGTTTTTTGCTCTTCGGTGTCTAGGTTTTCAATGGTCACAGTCACACCAAAAACCACACGTCCGTTTTGTTCCAATTCTTTAACATCAATTACTTGGCAAGCGCCTAATTTACCTTCGATGTCTTGGATACGACCTTCGCAGAAACCTTGCTGTTCACGTGCGGCATGGTATTCAGCATTTTCTTTTAAATCGCCATGTTCACGCGCTTCTGCAATCGCTGCAGTAATACGTGGACGTTCAACCGATTTAAGTTGTTGTAATTCTTGCTCTAAAGCGTGTTTACCTTCAGGCGTCATAGGATAACGTTGCATGTTGTCCCTCTTTAAAAATATTGAAGTCTATAAATGAAAAAAGCCCGCCACCCGAAAGGTGACGGGACTTTATTGAAATGTATTAACCTACAGTAAGATCTTGCAGGCGATATACATCCATTGGTAATTTAATCGCTAAGGCTTGGCATACAGCATCTGCGCCATTCAAGGTCGTGGTGTAATACACTTTACCTTGCAATGCAGAACGACGGATTGAGAATGAATCCTGCTGAGCTTGTTTGCCTTCAGAAGTATTGATGATGAGGTGAATCTCACCATTTTTCAAGCGGTCTACAATGTGTGGGCGACCTTCAGTCACTTTATTCACACGTTCACACTCAATACCTGCATCGGTGATGACTTTATGCGTACCACCCGTTGCAACAAGTTTGAAGCCAAAATCAGCCAATTGTTTTGCAATACGCGCCACATGCGGTTTATCTGACTCACGTACAGATAAGAATGCATGTTTTACTTCGCCTTCAGTTGGGATTCCTGGTAAGCGATCATTCGAGCCTAACACAGCTTTATAGAATGCTTCACCAAAAGTTTTGCCCACACCCATCACTTCACCTGTAGATTTCATCTCAGGCCCAAGCACAGGGTCTACACCAGGGAACTTGTTGAATGGGAACACAGCTTCTTTCACAGAGAAGTGTTGCGGAATAATTTCTTTAGTAAAGCCTTGTGCTTCTAAAGATTGACCTGCCATACAACGTGCTGCAACTTTAGCCAATGATTCGCCAATACACTTAGAAACGAACGGAACAGTACGTGATGCACGTGGGTTCACTTCCAAGATATAAACGTCATTGCCTTTCACTGCAAACTGTACGTTCATTAGACCAATAACGCCCAACTCTTTTGCCATTGCAACAGTTTGACGACGCATTTCGTCCTGTACTTCATCTGACAATGAATAAGGTGGAATTGAACATGCTGAGTCGCCAGAGTGAATACCTGCTTGTTCGATGTGCTGCATAATACCGCCAATCACCACATCTTTACCGTCAGATACGCAGTCTACGTCAACTTCAATCGCATCATCCAAGAAACGGTCTAACAGTACAGGTGCATCGTTAGATGCTTGAACTGCATCACGCAAGTAGCGTTTCAATTCTTCTTCGTTATACACGATTTCCATTGCACGACCACCCAATACATAAGATGGACGAACAACGAGCGGGTAACCCACTTTCGCTGCTTCTGCGATACCTTCTTCAGCAGATTTTACAATGCTGTTGTTAGGCTGACGCAATTGCAGACGTTGAATCATTTGCTGGAAACGCTCACGGTCTTCTGCACGGTCAATTGCATCTGGTGATGTACCAATAATTGGCGCACCTGCCTCTTCTAAAGCGCGTGCCAATTTCAATGGAGTTTGACCACCGTACTGTACGATAATGCCTTTTGGCTTTTCAGTACGTACGATTTCAAGTACATCTTCCAAAGTAATTGGTTCAAAGTACAAACGGTCTGAAGTGTCGTAATCGGTAGATACTGTTTCAGGGTTACAGTTCACCATGATGGTCTCAAAACCATCTTCACGCATTGCAAGCGCAGCGTGTACACAGCAGTAATCGAATTCGATACCTTGACCAATACGGTTTGGACCACCGCCAATCACCATGATCTTGTCTTTCGCTGAAGGATTTGATTCACACTCTTCATCGTAAGTTGAATACATATATGCTGTGTCAGATTCAAACTCTGCAGCACAGGTATCCACACGTTTGTAAACTGGATATACACCCATGTTCCAACGTTGTTTACGGAATTGCTTTTGTGAAATGCCCATCAAATTGGCAATACGTAAGTCAGATAAACCTTTGCGTTTAAATGAACGTACATTTTCAGCAGTTAAGTCACCAAAACCTAAAGATTTGATCTGTTCTTCAGTTTTAACAATGTCTTCAATCTGAACGAGGAACCATTTGTCAATTTTGGTCGCTTGGAACACGTCTTCTACAGAGAAGCCATGACGGAAAGCGTCTGCCACGTACCAAATACGCTCTGGACCAGGAACTTTGAGTTCAACCAAAATTTTGTCACGTGCGCCTTCAGCACCCACTTCAATTTTTTCGTCAAAACCACACGCACCAGTTTCTAAACCGCGAAGGGCTTTATTTACAGATTCTTGGAAGTTACGACCAATTGCCATGACTTCACCTACAGATTTCATCTGTGTGGTTAAAGTAGCGTCAGCTTGCGGGAACTTTTCAAAGTTAAAACGTGGAACTTTAGTGACAACGTAGTCAATTGATGGTTCAAATGATGCAGGTGTTGTGCCGCCTGTGATGTCATTTTTCAATTCATCAAGGGTGTAGCCTACAGCCAGTTTTGCTGCAACTTTTGCAATTGGGAAACCAGTAGCTTTAGATGCAAGTGCAGATGAACGAGATACACGTGGGTTCATCTCAATCACAACCATACGGCCAGTATTCGGGCAAATACCGAACTGAACGTTAGAACCACCTGTTTCTACACCAATTTCACGCAGTACTGCTAAAGATGCATTACGCATCAATTGGTATTCTTTGTCAGTCAAGGTTTGCGCAGGAGCAACGGTAATTGAGTCACCTGTGTGTACGCCCATTGGGTCAAAGTTTTCAATTGAACATACGATAATACAGTTGTCGTTTTTGTCACGTACAACTTCCATCTCATATTCTTTCCAACCAATGAGTGATTCATCAATCAATAACTGTTTAGTTGGAGAAAGATCGAAACCGCGTTCACAGATTTCAAGGAATTCTTCTTTGTTGTATGCGATACCGCCACCAGAACCACCCATAGTGAATGATGGACGAATAATCACAGGGAAGCCAAAGCGAGATTGAATCTCAAGGGCTTCTTCCATAGACTCAGCAATCGCAGCTTTTGGACATTCAAGACCAATTTTGCGCATTGCTTCATCAAACAATTTACGGTCTTCGGCTTTTTCAATTGCGTCTTTGGTTGCACCAATTAATTCAACATTGTATTTGGCCAAAATACCGTTGGCATCTAATGCAAGCGCACAGTTCAACGCAGTTTGACCGCCCATGGTCGGAAGTACTGCATCTGGACGTTCTTTTTCAATGATTGCTGCAACAGTCTGCCAAGTGATTGGCTCGATATAAGTTGCATCTGCCATTGCAGGGTCAGTCATGATGGTCGCAGGGTTCGAATTTACCAAAATAACGCGGTAACCTTCTTCGCGCAGCGCTTTACATGCTTGAGCACCAGAATAGTCAAACTCACAAGCCTGACCAATAACAATAGGACCAGCACCAATAATTAAGATGCTTTTAATATCCGTACGTTTAGGCATTATTTCGCTCCTTAATTACTTCTTAGCGGCTTCAATAAGTTCAATGAAATGATCGAACAATGGTGCGCAGTCATGTGGACCTGGACTTGCTTCTGGGTGACCTTGGAAGCTAAATGCAGGCTTGTCTGTACGATGAATACCTTGGTTTGTGCCATCGAACAATGAACGATGCGTTGAACGTACATTGCTTGGTAAGGTACTTTCATCTACCGCGAAGCCGTGGTTCTGAGAAGTAATCATCACTGTACCAGTTTCTAAGTTCTGTACAGGATGGTTTGCGCCGTGGTGTCCGTTCGGCATTTTCATTGTTTTTGCACCTGATGCAAGTGCAAGAATTTGGTGACCTAAACAGATACCAAATACAGGAGTATTCGTGGTTTCTACAATTGTTTTTACAGCTTCAATTGCGTAGTCACATGCAGCAGGGTCGCCAGGGCCATTTGACAAGAAAATGCCATCTGGGTTTAACGCAAGGACTTGTTCAGCAGGGGTTTGTGCAGGAACAACGGTTAATTGACAACCGCGGTCTGCCAGCATACGCAGGATGTTGGTTTTGACACCGTAATCGTATGCAACCACATGATATTTAAGTTCAGGTTGAGTAAAGCCTTTGCCAAGTTCCCATGAACCTTCAGTCCATTCAAAACCTTCAGGGTCGCAGCATACTTTTGCAAGATCTAAGCCGTTTAAGCCGCCAAATGCACGTGCTTTAGCAATTGCTTCTTCTTCAGTGATATTTTCACCAGCAAGAATACAGCCGTTTTGCGCACCTTTGGCACGTAAAATACGGGTCAATTTACGGGTATCAATATCTGCAATCGCAACCACGTTGTGTGCTTGCAAATATTCTGCTAAAGATTGATTAGAACGGAAGTTACTGTGTAGTAAAGGCAAATCACGGATAATTAAACCGTTTGCCCATACTTTATGAATACGACCAGACTCGACATCTTCATCATTACAACCTGTGTTCCCAATGTGCGGGTAAGTTAAAGTCACAAGTTGCTGTGCATAACTCGGGTCGGTCAAAATTTCTTGATAGCCAGTCATGGCAGTGTTAAAAACGACTTCACCAGTCGTACTTCCCGTTGCACCGATAGACGTACCTTTAAAGATTGTACCGTCGGCAAGGGCTAAAATGGCGGGGGTGCTCAAACCAAAGCTCCTGAACTAAAACCACAAAAATAGGGCTGTAAAAAAGCGAGTAGACGAAAAAAAAGGAAGGTCAATGTTTAAACCTACCCTCCTATGTCTGCTCGCTTGAACTTAACATTGCATTATACGCATGAGCTCACCAAAAGTCCATTCAGTTTCTGATGAATATGTAAGATAAAGGGCTTGCTTTTTTTGGCTGATTTATGTTTTAGCAATGTAGTAAAATGTAAGTAATCTACGATTGTCTAACAATACAAAACCCATATTCGAGCAAATTCACTTATGCTGAAAATATAAACAACAACGACCTTGGGTGAAGCAAAATGACTGAACAAGAAAAATCAGTAGCTGACAATAAAGCAATCAAAGATGCGGTGCATGAGGGTGCTGAAAAGCTTGAAAAAGTCACTTATGATGCCAAAGAACAGGTGCTTGATGTGGTTGCGGAAACGCAAGAAAAACTTCAAGCCGAAGCGAAACAACTCAATGCCAGCGTGCAAGAGCAATTGGGTCAGTTAAAACAAGATGTCTTGCAAAAAATTGAAGCTTTAAAAGCACAATTTGGCAGTTCACCTAAAGATTTGGGTGAATTAAAAGACTTTGTGAAAACTGAATTTAGCGCAATTATTGAAGATCTTTCTAAACTGGGTAAAGAGTTGAAAGAAGATGTCAGCAGCATTTCAGTGAAACATAAAGACCAATTGGTTGAAACGTTTCAGCGTTCTAAAGAACACACTTTGGAAGCGTGGAAAAAAGTTAATCCACAAAAAACAGAAACGAATGATGAAACTGATCAAGCTTAAACAAGTAAGACTTATAGCCTAATCAGCCATAAAAAAAGTGAGGTTCGGCCTCACTTTTTTTATTCAAATTTCTGCTCAAGTACAAAATGAAAATCCAATTATGCATTTTGAAACTAGTCAAGATTAGAATTGATGTAACCAATCTCGTTTATTATGAAAATCGGCTGCAGGACTGCTGTGTTGCATGGCATAAAACTGTTCGCCCTGACTGGTTTTTAGCACAGCCGTTAGACCTATAAACAAATCTGTCCATTTCAGTTTATGTTTCAGCATAAATTCGGTTAAATCCAGACTCACATTCAAACCATAATGGGTGCGTTTCAGCTGATTCAGTTCAATATCGTACGCAGCCACGGGCGGCATTTGCTCAGGATAACGATATTCTTCAAAGGCGTAGGCTTGCCAAGCTTGAGAAGGGGATAAATTGATTTCACGATAAAAATCTTCGCCCTGAACCCCAATGAAAATTTCAAAGCAGGTGTGTTCCCACAAAAAATCCTGACGTGGATGTGACGCCACCAAAGCAGGCCATTCGACCCACTGATTTGGATCGCGCAGCCAAAAGCCAACATTTAACGTAAATGGGCTTTGTTGTTCAATTGCACCGACCAAAGAAATGGCCTGAAATTGACGATTAAAAGCACTGAGTTCGTAACTTGCCATTGAGGGAGATTAGTTAGACAAGTGAGCGTGGCGAACTAAATTAGATAATTTAGCATTTTGTTTGGCTGCTTTTTTGTAGAGTAAGACAATTTTACCAATGCTTTGTACCACTTCAGAACCTGTTGCTGCTGCAATTTCAGTAATCACAGCTGCACGTACCTCACGGTCTTCACCGCCAATTTTGACTTTAATCAATTCGTGATCGTTTAAAGCACGGTTGGTTTCTTCAATCACATTTTCAGTCAAACCTTGCCCGCCAATCATCACTACAGGGTTGAGTGCATGACCAATTTGACGTAAACGCTTGCGTTCCTGAATAGATAGAGCCGCCATAAAGATAACCTAATTTTAAAAACGGCTTAGTATAACAAAAGCCAGTTTGAAACGCTGTAAATTCTATGCAAATAATCTGTGATCTTACTGCCATGTAGAAATATTGAAACTGAATACTTGGTGATATTTCTCTGTAACAGTCAAAGTGACTTTTTTAAGCCTCAGTACAGAAATAAGCGATGGATTTAATAGAAAAAATAGGTCAGTTCTTGGTATTTAGATACAGATGTCTACTGCAAGCGGGTGAATTTTCACGTACAATCGCAATTTAGATGGCTATTCGTTACTAAGAGAGTTATGGCAACACGCATTACCAACCAAAAGTTATCCAAAAGTAGTCGTGCGTGGATGAGAGAGCACCTAGATGATCCCTTTGTGAAAAGAGCGCAAAAAGAAGGGTATCGTGCACGTGCTGCATACAAACTACTTGAGATTCAAGAAAAATATAAACTGATCAAACCCAGTATGACTGTGGTGGACTTAGGTGCTGCTCCAGGCAGTTGGTCACAAATTGCAGGGCAACTTGTGGGCGACAAAGGCTTGGTGATTGCTTCCGATATTTTGGAAATGGACGCACTACCAGATGTGACCTTTTTACAAGGTGACTTCCGTGAAGAGGAAGTGTTCGAAAAATTGTTAAATATTTTAAACGGACGCACGGTAGACGTTGTAATTTCTGATATGGCCCCCAATACATCAGGTAATAAAGCTGTAGATCAACCGCGTCAAATTTACTTATGCGAGTTGGCGCTCGATTTTGCCAACCGTGTATTGGGACCCAATGGCCAGTTTGTGGTCAAAGTGTTCCAAGGTTCGGGGTTTGACGAATTTCGTAAACAGGTCGTGGACAGTTTTGATGTTCTAAAGACAGCAAAACCCGCTGCTTCACGGGCGCGTTCCAAAGAAGTATTCCTTATTGGACAAGGACGTAAAAAGGCGTCTAAATAAAGTTTACTTGCCAAGCCGTTAAAAATTGTGCATTTTGTACGTTTTTAACGAATTGTCTAGCTGATTTTCAGCTTTTTGAATGAAAGGTCACCCAGTAACGGGCATGATCAAATTAGATTGATATGGGAATAAAGCTTTGAGCGATCTCTTCAAGAATGCCGTATTGTGGCTGATTATACTTGGTGTGCTGATTCTAATTTTCAGCAACATCAATAACAGTGAAAAGCCAACTGCAATGAACTATTCAGAGTTCGTTACAGCGGTGAATGCTGGTCAAATTAAGCAAGTCACAATTGATGGCGAAAGAATTAGTGGCGAAAAAGTCAACGGCTCGTCCTTTGAAAGCATTCGTCCAGCAGTTCAAGACCCTGAACTGATGCCGAATCTGATTAAAAACAACGTTGTTGTTGAAGGTACTGCACCTCAACGTCAAGGTTTGTTAATGCAACTATTGATCGCAAGTTTCCCTGTACTTTTAATCATTTTGTTATTCATGTTCTTTATGCGCAACATGGGTGGCGGTGCAGGTGGTAAAAACGGCCCGATGAGCTTTGGTAAATCTAAAGCCAAAATGTTGTCTGAAGACCAAATTAAAGTCACATTTGCCGATGTAGCAGGTTGTGACGAAGCAAAACAAGAAGTGGTTGAAATTGTAGATTTCTTAAAAGACCCTGCTAAATTCAAGCGTTTAGGTGCAACTATTCCTAAAGGTGTGTTGATGGTAGGTCCACCGGGTACAGGTAAAACCTTATTGGCCAAAGCCATTGCAGGCGAAGCCAAAGTTCCTTTCTTCAGCATTTCTGGTTCTGACTTCGTTGAAATGTTCGTGGGTGTAGGTGCTTCTCGTGTTCGTGATATGTTTGAGCAAGCTAAACGCCATGCACCATGTATCATCTTTATTGATGAGATTGATGCGGTAGGTCGTCACCGTGGTTCAGGTACAGGTGGTGGTCACGATGAACGTGAGCAAACACTTAACCAAATGCTTGTTGAAATGGATGGTTTTGAAGGCAATGAAGGCATTATTGTTATCGCTGCGACAAACCGTGCCGATGTACTGGATAAAGCTTTATTGCGTCCAGGTCGTTTTGACCGTCAAGTAATGGTTGGCTTGCCAGACATTAAAGGTCGTGAGCAAATTCTGAATGTTCACTTGAAAAAACTGCCTTCAGTTACAGGTGTAGATGTCAAAGTCTTGGCACGTGGTACACCAGGCTTCTCTGGTGCGCAATTGGCGAACCTTGTGAATGAAGCTGCATTGTTTGCTGCCCGTCGTAATAAAAATACGGTGGATATGCACGACTTTGAAGATGCTAAAGATAAGTTGTATATGGGCCCTGAACGTAAGTCGATGGTGCTGCGTGAAGAAGAACGTCGTGCAACGGCTTATCATGAAGCAGGTCATGCGATTGTTGCTGAAATGCTGCCAGGTACAGACCCTGTGCATAAAGTGACGATTATGCCGCGTGGTTGGGCATTGGGTGTGACATGGCAATTGCCTGAACATGACCAAACTAGCCATTATAAAGACAAAATGCTGAACGACTTGTCTATCTTGTTTGGTGGTCGTATTGCAGAAGAAGTCTTTATTAATCAAATGTCGACAGGTGCATCGAATGACTTTGAGCGTGCGACTAAATTAGCACGTGCGATGGTGACCAAATACGGTATGTCTGACAAGTTAGGCGTAATGGTCTATGAAGATGATACACAACAATCATTCATGGGTAGTTTAGGCAGCCGTACGATTTCTGAAGCAACCCAACAACAAGTGGATGCTGAAGTTCGTCGTATTATTGATGAGCAATATAAAGTTGCCCGCGATATTTTGGAAAATAACCAAGATATTGCCCATGCAATGGTAAAAGCATTGTTGGAATGGGAAACCATTGATCGTGACCAAATCCGCGACATTATGGAAGGTCGTGAGCCACAGCCACCGAAAGTGTATATTGCAGACAATCCTGTGATTGATGTAACACCAACTGATGGTCCAAGCACACCGCCACCATTACCAGCGAGCTAATCAGCTCACATGATGTTAAAAAAGAGTCTTTGTATAAAGGCTCTTTTTTTTTGTTCGTGTGGTTTATGTGCAGTTGTGACCGGAATATTGAGGTCTGTTGACGCTCATCGAAAAGAATTCCACATCTTTAAAATTAGCCATGTTAAAATAAGCTTTTCAAATTGAAAGGAAGACCAGCATGCAGCTAATGCCATTACCCAAACGTGTATTGCAATGTGGACGTTTGCGTTTAGATTTATCTCAGCCGCATGTGATGGGAATTCTAAATGTGACACCAGACTCGTTTAGTGATGGTGGGCGACATAATGAAAAAGATGCTGCTGTGGCGCGTGCTTTGGAAATGATAACCGAAGGTGCAACGGTGATTGATATTGGCGGAGAGTCAACACGTCCGGGAGCCAGCCCTGTGAGTGTAGAAGAAGAAATTCGTCGTGTGGTACCTGTGGTAGAAGCCTTATCTGCTTATGATGTGGTGCTTTCGATTGATACGTCACAGCCTGAAGTGATTCGTGCTGCCGTAGCTGCGGGGGCGCATATCTGGAATGATGTACGTGCGCTGACCCGTCCAAATGCGTTGCAAACAGCTGCTGAGTTAAATATTCCCGTGATTATTATGCACATGCGTGGTGAACCGACCACCATGAACAATTTAGATCAATATGATGATGTCACTGCAGATGTGATTGCAGAATTGCAGCAACGTGTCGCTGATGCTTTGGCGGTAGGGGTCAAGCCTGAAAATATCATGATTGATCCAGGTTTTGGTTTGCCGAAAAATGCACAACAGAATCTGAAATTGTTAAATGAGTTGCATCAACTGAATGGTATGGGGTATCCAATTTTATCGGCATTGTCCCGTAAAAGCTTTATTGGTGAAGCTTTGGGTGGGGCAGAGCCAACACAGCGTGCAGTTGGTTCTGTAGCGGCACATTTACTCAGTATTCAGCAAGGTGCTTGTATGGTGCGTGCGCATGATGTTAAGGCTATGTCTGATGCCATTAAAGTCTGGCAAGCAATGCTGTTAGCAAATTAATCGCTGTTTGTAGATTTGGGTGAAGCTAGAATTAAAGCCCTGCTTATGCTATATAGGCACGCTTGAATCTCTGTATTTTTGAGTGCCTGTATGTTTGCAGATTTACTTCTCCCGATGTTTGATGATGAGTTTTATCCTGATATTTTAGTTGCTGAGTTAAAACAACTGATTCAACAGTTTGCAAAACACGTGTCTAAATCCAATTTATCTGAAACGGATATTTATCATTTTGCTGATCAGACCGTGCAAGCCATCAATAAAATGAAACCACAATTTGAAGATCTGGATTCAGATTTGGACGATACCGCAGCAGATTATATTGCTGAGGCGATGATGATGGTGCTGCAAGATCAAGGCTATTTCGAGATTGAAATGGAAGAGTTGATTGCAACGAGAGAGTGGTGATAGGTCACTCTCTTTCAGCTTTAATTTATGGGTGATTCAATAAATCATCTAAAACATCATCCAAATGGCAACTTTGCTGTGTATGTAGTTCTGCAATTTCCCGAACATTCAACGTATATAGCCCATTATGTTCATTCGGCTGTGCAATTAAATTGACCCAAAACTTTGTATTTTGTTGCAGCAAAGTTTTGAGTTGCTTTTCTTCTTCAGGATTTTGGAAATTTAATAAATATAAATTGTTGCCTAAGCTGCAACGACGTAATTGTAATTCTTGATTTTTATATTGCAATGTTCCTGCAAAAACATCATAAAATTCTGCATCAGTTTCAATTGGGTTTACGGATTCGGTTGCTGACTCAAGGCTGGGATTTTGTGCATGGCTTGCAAAACTGAGCAAGCAGCATAAACAGATCACCCATTTGAAAGAGAAGATAAAGCGTTGTAGAGACATTTCAAATCATCGGCACATAAGTGTTATCGTTTTCAATATTATATTTTTTAGGCATAAAAAAACCAGCTTAATGCTGGAGTTCTTTATTTGCACCATTTGAATGATTTGATTCATTAAAATGGTGCCCGAGGCCAGACTCGAACTGGCACGCTTTGAGGGCGGGGGATTTTAAATCCCCTGTGTCTACCGATTTCACCACTCGGGCATGTGCGCAATAATAGAGGACGAAATAAATCTTGGCAAGTAAATTTATTTACAATTGCTTTCTTTTCAATCAATTCAACTTATTAGCTTGAAAAAAGTTCGGTTTGCAGTATATTTCTGCTGTTTGTCATCAATATTTCATGAATTTGAGATCAAAGCGAAATCATAAATTTCTATGTTGAGCGCTCAAGAAAAATAAAAGGAATATTCATGAACATTCGCTTAACTCGCCGAGAGCTGATTCAAAAAAGTTTGGCTGGTTTTGGGGCGTTGTCATTGCCAGTCGCATTAACTGCATGTGGCGATGACAATGAAAATACAGTAGAAAATGCTTTAAAAGTGCAGTTTTTGCATGGTGTCGCCAGTGGTGATCCGCTGCATGATCGTATCATTTTATGGACACGTGTAACGCCAAGTGATACAGCAGCGCGCATTGAAGTGGTTTGGGAAATTGCTAGCGATGAGGTGTTTAAGCAATTAGTAAACACAGGCAAAGTACAAACCAGTGCAGCGCAAGATTTTACTGTAAAGGTCGATGCAGATCGTTTGCAGACAGGGACTAAATATTATTACCGTTTCCGCTTTGGTAATACGGTTTCTGCTATAGGACAGACCAAAACCTTGCCACAACGCAGCGATCAGGTGAAATTTGCGGTCTGTTCTTGCTCGAACTATCCCGCAGGTTATTTTCATGTGTATAAAGAAATGGCACAGGAAAGCAATCTGGATGTGATTATTCACTTGGGTGATTATATTTATGAATATGGACAAGGTGGCTACGCGACTGACGATGCAAAACAGTTAGGACGTACCTTTGCTGCAGACAATGATAAAGAAATTATCAAGTTAGATGATTATCGTAAACGTTATGCTTTATATCGTACCGATGCTGATTTGCAGACTGCTCACCAACGCCATCCATTTATTGTCATTTGGGATGACCATGAACTCAGTAATGATACTTGGGAAGCGGGTGCAGATAATCATCAAGAAGGTGAAGGCAGCTTTATAGAACGTAAAATTGCGGCATTACAGGCTTATTTCGAGTGGATGCCAATTCGTCCAGTTGCAGAAAATGATCATTTGAATATTTATCGCCAGTTTGATTTTGGTGGTTTGGTGAATTTGATGATGCTGGATACGCGTATTTTGGCGCGTCATAAGCAATTAGATTATGCTAACTATATGACGGCAACAGGTATGGATGCTGTCCGATTTATGGCTGATTTAAGCAGCAATAGCCGTAGTTTATTGGGCGTAAAACAACTGCAATGGTTACAAGTGCAATTGATGCAGTCTACTGCAAAATGGAATGTGTTGGGCCAACAAGTGTTGATGGCGAAAATGCTGATTCCACAAGAACTGTTATTGCCTTTAGCGAAAATCACCAATGGTGATCAGCAACCTGAAACACTTGCACAAATGAAGCAGAAAATTACAGAATTGGTCACGCTGAAATTGCGTTTAAAAGCGAATGATCCAACTTTGACAGCAGTAGATAAGGCACGTTTGTATGCGGTTGCACCTTATAACCTCGATGCCTGGGATGGTTATGCCTACGAGCGCGAAGTTGTGTATGGTACCTTGCAACAGTTAGGCAAAAAAGCGGTAGTGTTGGCGGGTGATACGCATAATGCTTGGGCATCCAGTTTACATCCACAAAATAGCAATCATGTGGTTGGGGTAGAGCTTGCGACCAGTTCCGTATCATCGCCAGGAATTGAGTATTACTTAAATGTGCCTGCAGCGGAAATGGTAGAGTTAGAGAATGCCTTTAAATTGCTGATTGATGAGTTGGATTATTGCAACTTAAATCAGCGTGGTTATTTAACGGTGACTTTTGATCGTGCGCAAGTGGTTGCCGATTGGAAGTTTGTGGATACGGTGAAGGCACGTGAATATAAAATAGATTCAACACGTAGTCATCAAATGACCTACGATGTTCAATTGAATCCAATCATCGATGTTGCAAAATCGGCCTAAATTTATATGTTCTAAAAACCGAGCTCAATTTGCTCGGTTTTTTTATAGATAAGTTGGATGAAAGAGATGATTTTTAATCCAGTTTATCTTGAATATAACTGTCTAAATCAATGTATTTAATACTTTTACATAAGGCTTGCTCAGCCTGCATAATCTGTTGATGTAACTCAAGTGCGTGCTGATATTGCTGAGTGAGTTGTGTAAAGCGGGGGCTATTTTTATTAGTGAAATATAAGCGGAATTGAATTTTAGCAGCCTGACGATACGACCAGTAAGCAGCACGACGAATCTGGGTTAAACAATATTTTTGTTCAAGGCTTATGTGGTCACGGAACATATTCTCTTTATAGAAACGTACAAAACCAAAACTGATGCAGAAAAAGAATAAAATCCCTTGCAGAATTGCACTCTGAAAATAGGCGAAATTTACCGCTTGTAGCAGAATCAATACTGCTATTTTTATGGTGGCATGTTGCTGTAGTTGATACCACGATGCCGAACTGTGTTTAATTTGATACAACACATAAGGTAGAAGCAGCATAAAACCTAACATGATGGCTAAAATCGCCAATGCCTTGGCTTGAAAGGCATCGTACTGCGGTGCAAAGTTTTGAATCCCGTGCGCCAGACTGATTGAAATAGGAATAAAAATCAGGCAGGCCAAGACCCATGGAATCATTTCTTTCCAATCATCCAGCATGCCTTTGCTTTGAATAAAACCATAAAACAAAATATTTCTTTTAAATGCAGCAGGGTATTGTTGTTGCAATTGCTGCAAATCAAGAAGCGCTTGTTTAGGGTTCATAGAGGCATCATTGAATATTGAATAAAGAGGGGAAAACCTAAAATTTAGGCATAAAAAAACCAGCTTAATGCTGGGTTCTTTATTTGCACCATTTTAATCTATTTTAAAATGGTGCCCGAGGCCAGACTCGAACTGGCACGCTTTGAGGGCGGGGGATTTTAAATCCCCTGTGTCTACCGATTTCACCACTCGGGCATAGTTTTACAAGATTGGAGGCGGAGGTCGGAATCGAACCGGCGTCCACGGAGTTGCAGTCCGCTGCATGACCACTCTGCCACCCCGCCGCGTCTTGTGATGCGTATATTAGCAAGCTCTGAAAAAAAAACAATACTATTAAATGAGCAGATGCACATTAATTCGACATATAGAATAAAATAGTCTAAATAATCATGTATTATTTGCAAAATTGATTCATATCAACATTTGGAGATGTGCCGTGGCATTAATTTTAGACGGTCGTGCATTGGCAAAACAAATTGAAGCTGATCTGTTAACACGTGTAGAAGCGTTAAAAGCAAAATCAGGTCGTACCCCAATTCTAGCGACTATTTTGGTCGGTGATGACGGTGCATCTGCAACTTATGTACGCATGAAGGGCAATGCTTGCCGTCGTGTGGGCATGGATTCTTTAAAAGTAGAATTGCCAACAGAAACCACCACTGAACAATTATTGGCAGAAATTGAAAAATTGAATGCCAATCCTGATGTGCATGGTATTTTGTTGCAACACCCAGTTCCTGCGCAAATTGATGAGCGTGCTTGTTTTGATGCGATTTCACTTGCAAAAGACGTAGATGGTGTGACCTGTTTAGGTTATGGTCGTATGGCAATGGGCGAAGCTGCATATGGTTCTGCAACACCTGCAGGCATTATGACCATTCTTAAAGAAAAAAACATTGAAATTGCAGGCAAACATGCCGTTGTTGTGGGGCGTTCGGCAATTTTAGGTAAACCAATGGCTGCGATGCTTCTTGAAGCCAATGCAACAGTAACCATTTGCCATTCACGTACCCAAGATCTTGCAAGTTTTGTGAAACAAGCGGACATTATTGTTGGTGCGGTTGGTAAAGCTGAATTGATTCAAAAAGACTGGATCAAACCAGGCGCTGTGGTTGTTGATGCAGGCTTCCATCCACGTGATGGCGGTGGTGTTGGAGATATCCAATTGCAAGGCATTGAAGAGATTGCTTCTGCATATACGCCTGTACCAGGTGGCGTTGGTCCAATGACGATTACAACTTTGATTCGTCAAACGGTTGAAGCGGCTGAGAAAGCGTTAGGTTGATGAAGACCTCTCCCTAACCCTCTCTTGCGCTTCAATTTAAAAGCAGTGCTTTAAATTTTGCTCAGGAGAGGGGAAATTCATTGTGAAAATAATGGATGCTCCTTCTCTTGCGCCGTATACGGCTCAGGGAGAAGGCTGGGGTGAGGGCTTAAAAATTCTCTCCCTAACTCTCCTAAAAAAGAGTGGGGAATTCATTGTAAAAATAATGAATGCTCCCTCTCCTTTAAAAAAGCAGAGGGAACTTTTTAAATTAGAACGAATAAAAATCCAATGAGCTGTACCTTTCAATTTCCTAAAGCCCCTGAACATCTTTTAGATGCTTTACATGATGTAATTCCAAATTGTGAATTACTGGCACAGCAATTGCCTGAAACGCCTATTTCACTTTGGCTTATTCCACCAGTATTTCCTACCGACAAGCTAGATGATGAAGTGATTCGTCGTATTTGGAATGATACGCCGTACTGGATTTTCTGTTGGGCTTCAGGACTTGCAATGGCGCAATGGTTATTGGCAGAACCGCAGCAAGTAAAAAATAAAGTCGTTTTAGACTTTGGTGCAGGTTCGGGCGTGGTGGCGATTGCTGCAAAAATGGCAGGTGCCAAACGGGTAATTTGTTGTGATATTGACCCCATTAGCCTTGCAGCCTGTCGAGCCAATGCTGAATTGAATGATGTGGTGCTTGAATATTTAGATGATCTATACAAAGCAGAACAAGTGGATGTATTGTTGGCTGCCGATGTACTTTATGATCAATGCAATCGCTTTTTTTTAGATGAGTTCTTAAAGTTCGCCCCAGAAGTTTGGGTGGCAGACAGCCGAGTGAAAAACTTTAGTCATCCACAATATATAAAAATAGATGAACGCAGCGCGACCACATGGCCAGATTTGGATGAAGCCAAAGAGTTCCGTAATGTGAGTTTTTATAAGACGCGATAACTCATCACGTCTTATAGGAAGCCAGTTTTGTGGCGCGAATTAATTGCAGCTATAACGCACAATGCGCAGTGTGCTTGGGCGAGCATCTAAGGCCTGACGTGTAGCATAGTTTTCACTGCTATGTAGCTCAGGTGTGTTCGATAAGCCAATAGAGGTGCGGCTTTGCCCAAGTTGGCGACCATACGGGTCTTGTTGGTTGGCTGCAGGATTCACCACTTCATTAATACTTAAAATCCGCAATTGATAAGTTTTATGCGCACCAAGTTCTTTTTGGCAGGCACGCTGTAATTTACTTTCATCGCGCTGTTGGTTTTGACGTCCTGCAAGAGTGTAGGCTAATACTGCGTTGCGATCAGTTTTGCTTTCGACTTTATAGCCAATAAAACTATTCTCGTTTTGCTCAGGCAAACTTTGACAAGCGGATAAACCTAACCCAAGTCCCGTCATAGCCAAAATAATCATTGTATTCTTCATGGTTTTATTCATGATCATGTCTCATGTTTTGATGTCATTTCATTCTTGTTTTAAGTATGCCATAGCTGAGAGGACAAAGCATGGCTTTGTTGGCGGTGTAGCAGGCTGTCTATATTTGAGCTGATAAGCGTGTGCTTGTGATGTCATGTTTTTACCTTGAATCTTCGTATTATTTAGTATTTACACATCAGGTGGGATTGTTGAAGAGCGGATTTCGGTGCTTTTAACACATAAAATATTAGGGCAATAAAAAAGGTCACCGAAGTGACCTTTTTTTAGTCATCAGCGTTGAATTACGCAGACTTAACCGCTTCAAGTAAAGCAGCTTGACGTGCTTTCAATGCAGCAGGTAAGCGCTCACCAAGTTTGTTGAATAACTCAGTGTGGCTTTCTAACTCTTTGATCCATTGTTCTTTGTCTTGCGCTGTTACAGTTTCAAATTGCTCTTTAGAGAAATCTAAACCAGTCCAGTTCAATTGCTCATACTTTGGAACGAAACCAATTGGAGTTTCAACAGCTTCTGCACGACCTTCGCAACGATCAATGATCCACTCAAGCACACGCATGTTTTGACCAAAACCAGGCCATACGAAGTTGCCTTCTGCATCACGACGGAACCAGTTTACATTGTAGATACCTGGTAATTTGTTGCCTGCAGCTTTTGCTTTCTCGCCAACTTGCTCACCCATCTCTAACCAGTGAGAGAAGTAGTCTGCCATGTTGTAACCAGCAAACGGAAGCATTGCAAATGGGTCACGGCGTACAATACCTTGTTGACCAACGGCTGCTGCAGTCGTTTCAGAACCCATCGTTGCTGCTTTATATACGCCATCTACCCAGTCAAATGCTTCTGAAATTAGAGGCACTGTGTCTGCACGACGACCACCGAAGATGAACGCTGAAATTGGAACACCTGCTGGATTTTCCCAGTCAGCATCGATAGAAGGGCATTGACCTGCTGCAACAGTGAAGCGCGCATTTGGATGAGCTGCTTTTTCTGCGCCAGTGTGTGGTTGACCTTTCCAGTTGGTTAGGTTTGCAGGAACTTCTTTAGATAGACCTTCCCACCATACTTCGCCGTTGTCAGTCACAGCAACGTTGGTATAAATCACGTCTTTGTGCAGAGTTGCCATACAGTTCGGGTTAGTCTTGGTGTTTGTACCAGGAGCAACACCGAAGAAACCAGCTTCAGGGTTAATTGCATATAAGCGACCATCTTCACCTGGTTTGATCCAAGCAATATCGTCACCTACAGTTTCAATTTTCCAGCCTTCGTAACCTGCAGGTGGAATTAACATCGCAAAGTTGGTTTTACCACATGCAGAAGGGAATGCTGCAGCGATGTAGTGTTTTTCGCCTTGTGGGTTGGTCACGCCTAAAATTAGCATGTGTTCTGCTAACCAGCCTTGTTCACGACCCATTGCAGAAGCAATACGAAGCGCTAAGCATTTTTTACCCAATAATGCGTTACCGCCGTAACCAGAACCATACGACCAGATTTCACGAGTTTCTGGATAATGTACAATGTATTTTTCTTTGTTACATGGCCAAGCAACGTCTTTTTCGCCTTCAGCCAATGGTGCGCCCACAGTGTGTACGCAAGGAACAAATTCGCCATCTGTGCCCAATACGTCATAAACAGCTTTACCCATACGAGCCATTTTAGACATGCTGACAGCAACATAAGGAGAGTCAGTTAATTCAATACCGATGTGAGCAATGTGGCTACCTAATGGGCCCATAGAGAATGGAACCACATACATGGTACGACCAGCCATTGAACCGTCGAATAAACCGTTTAATTTAGCGCGCATTTCAGCTGGCGCTTCCCAGTTGTTCGTCGCACCAGCATCTTCTTTGTTTTCAGAGCAGATGTAAGTACGGTCTTCAACACGAGCAACGTCAGAAGGATCTGAATTTGCAAGGTACGAACCAGGGTGTTTTTCTTGGTTTAATGCTTGCATGGTGCCGTTAGCGATCATCAAGTCGATTAGACGTTGATATTCTTCTGCGCTACCGTCACACCATTCAATTTTTGCTGGTTTCGTTAACTTTGCAATTTCTTCAACCCATGCAATAAGCTTAGGGTGACGAACGAATTCTGGTGCGTTCACTTGGGTCATGGTGAGGCCTATCTTAAATGTGTACAAATCGTGTACAAAGTACAATCTGAACGATGGGGTACATGGTTCAGATGAAATATGAAAAAAAAGTGGCTGTATTAAAGCACAAAAACATAAAAAAAATAAGACATAGGCTTGATTTAGCTTTATGTGAAAAATACCCATATAAATAATGAATAACATATATGAAACATGGGCTTACAACTTTTTTGTGTTCCATTTATCATTATTTAAAAAAATTATGGGCATTATTTATTTTAATTATTTTTAATTAAAACATGTACTTATATCTTAAATTTTATAAAGAATGATTATTGATTTAATGAATGGTCGTCATTCGATTTTTACATAAAGCTGCTTTTCATTCTGCATCAATTGGTTGAAATTAGAGCAAAAGCTTTAAAATGATTGAAGAAAATGTCGACAACATTACAGCCTTTATCTCTTATTTATAATCAAAAATCAGGATTTCATGCCACACAGCAAGAAGGTGTCTATGAAGAACTGTTGCATGTTTTGTCACAGCATGGTTTTGAAATCCAATTGTTTGAAATGGGTGAAATCGCCAATTTTGATCAACTGATGCAACAGGTGTTAGCACGGCATCAAGCAGCGCAGTTAAGCGGTGTTGTGGTTGCAGCGGGTGGAGATGGTACTTTAAATGCGGTTGCTGCAAAGTTAAAAGGGACATCTATCCCCATGGGTATTTTGCCTTTGGGCACGTTTAATTATGTGGCGCGCTTACTGAATATTCCGTTAGATTTAATTGAAGCAGCACATGTGATCGCAACTGGCAGTACGCGTGCTGTGCATGTGGCACAAATCAATCAACACATCTATTTAAATAATGCCAGTTTGGGTTTATACCCTTTATTTATTCAAAAACGTGAGCGTTATAACCGTTATTTAGGACGCTTTCCTTTACATGCCTATACCTCGGCTTTAGATGTACTGCTGCGTGACCGTAAAGAATTAAAATTAGAAATAGAGGTCGATACAAAGCGCTATCCGCTGAAAACGCCGCTCATTTTCTTTGGGAATAATCAATTACAACTGTCTGAAATGAATTTACGTATTGCCAAAGCTGCTGCAGCAGGCAAAGTCGCAGGTGTTACCGTGGCAAAGTCCGATAAATTGACTTTATTTAAAATTCTGTGGCAATTAATTCAGGGGAAGGCTGAGCAAGCCAATGATATGTATAGTTTTGCAGCAGAGCAGGTGGTCATTCATAGTAAACGCCAACAACTGACCGTGGCGCTTGATGGAGAAATTGTCAAAATGCGTCCGCCGCTGCGTATATCTGTATTGAAAAATGCATTGAAGATTATGGTGCCGCATGCTGCTGCATCTGTCTGATTTGCACTTTGGCACTGAAAATGTGGTTTGTATGCAGGCAGTGCAACAACTGTGTGTAAATATGCGACCTGAAGCGGTCGTGGTCAGTGGAGATTTAACCCAACGTGCACGCTACGCACAGTTTTATGCCTGTAAGCATTTTTTAGACAGTTTGAATTTACCGTATTTAGTTGTGCCAGGAAATCACGATATTCCGCTATACCATCTTTGGAATCGTTTTTTTAGTCCGTTTGCACGGTATCAGTTGTTTTTTGGGCGTATGGAAACAATTTTGGAAACCGCCCATTTTTATGTGATAGGGGTGAACAGTATTCGGCGACGTTTTCATACCCGTGGGCATATTTCTTTGAATCAAATTCAGGAGATCGACGCCTTATTGCAAGCTGCGCCCAGCAATAAGTTAAAAATTTTGGTGGCGCATCAGCCGTTCTATACACCGCCCGATAATGTGCACGGTATTAAAGATTGTCCTGTGTTGGGACGTATTGCGTTGGAGCAATGGAGTAAAAACGGCTTGCATGCCTTGCTACATGGTCATTTACACCAGCCTGCTGTATATGACCTCAATCAAATCTATGCACTTGGTGCAGCACATCCTGTGCTCGATATTCATGCCGGAACTGCAATTTCACAGCGTTTGCATCAAGGTATGCCGAATAGCTTAAATATAGTCTGCAATAATGGTGATGTGCAGCATTACATCTTTGATGTAGGACAAAAACAATTCGTGTTGTGGCAGCAAAACGCAGAATAAAAGGTTGAACCCCTCAACTTGTCTAAAAAAACAACAAAAACTGAAATATTTTTAGCGTTTCCCCTTGAAGCGAATTTTTCCATCCCCACAACTGTGTCATCTAAAATTTATTTTGATGATGACACATGGAATAAATAAGTCGTCATCAGGAATCTATACATAGACTTAGTCTGATGGAGTTATTTATGAGCAACATTCGTCCATTACATGACCGCGTAGTTATTCGTCGTGTTGAAGAAGAAACAAAAACAGCTGGCGGTATCTTGCTTCCAGGTTCTGCTGCAGAAAAACCAGCCCAAGGTGAAGTGATTGCAGTAGGGAATGGTCAAATTACAGACAATGGCGTACGCGCTTTAGACGTAAAAGTGGGCGACAAAGTCTTGTTTGGTACGTATGCAGGCACCACAGTTAAAGTAGACGGTGAAGAACTTCTAATTATGAAAGAGTCTGATATTTTAGCGGTACTTGAAGGCTAAGTTCAGAACTCATATTCAAAGCAAATTTGAACATTATTTAAAAATATTTGGAGTTAAACATGTCAGCTAAAGACGTAAAATTTGGTGATTCAGCTCGCACAAAAATGATCGCAGGTGTAAACGTACTTGCAGACGCAGTTAAAGTAACTTTAGGCCCTAAAGGTCGTAACGTAGTGATTGACCGTTCTTTCGGTGCGCCGCACATCACTAAAGATGGTGTATCTGTTGCGAAAGAAATCACCTTGAAAGACAAGTTTGAGAACATGGGTGCTCAGCTTGTACGTGAAGTGTCTAGCAAAACCAATGATATCGCAGGTGACGGTACGACCACTGCAACAGTACTTGCACAAGCCATTTTAAATGAAGGCATCAAATCTGTAACTGCGGGCATGAACCCAATGGATTTGAAACGTGGTATCGACCTTGCTGTAAAGGCAGTCGTTGCAGACATTAGAGCAACGGCTAAACCTGCTTCTGACACGAAAGCGATTGAGCAAGTAGGTTCTATTTCTGCAAACTCGGACACGACTGTGGGCAAGTTAATTGCAGAAGCAATGGAACGCGTTGGTAAAGAAGGCGTAATCACTGTTGAAGAAGGTTCAGGCTTTGAAGACGCGCTTGACGTTGTAGAAGGTATGCAGTTTGACCGCGGTTATATCTCGCCATACTTCGCGAACAAACAAGATACTTTGACTGCAGAACTTGAAAACCCGTTCATTCTTCTTGTTGATAAAAAAATCAGCAACATTCGTGAACTGATTACTGTCCTAGAAGCGGTTGCAAAAACAGGTAAGCCTCTTCTGATCATCGCTGAAGATGTTGAAGGCGAAGCGTTGGCAACTCTTGTTGTAAACAACATGCGCGGCATTATCAAAGTATGTGCTGTTAAAGCTCCTGGCTTCGGTGACCGTCGTAAAGCAATGCTTCAAGATATCGCGATCCTGACTGGCGGTACTGTGATTTCTGAAGAAATTGGTATGCAGTTAGATCAAACTTCACTTGAACACTTAGGTACTGCACATAAAGTAACGGTATCTAAAGAAAACACTGTGATTGTGGATGGTGCGGGCAATGCAGGTCAAATTGCTGAGCGTGTTCAGCAAATCCGTGCGCAAATCGAAGAATCTACTTCAGAATACGACAAAGAAAAACTTCAAGAACGCGTTGCTAAATTAGCAGGCGGTGTTGCAGTCATCAAAATTGGTGCTGCAACTGAAGTTGAAATGAAAGAGAAGAAAGACCGTGTGGATGATGCGCTTCACGCAACTCGCGCTGCGGTTGAAGAAGGTGTTGTTGCAGGTGGTGGTGTTGCACTGGTGCGTGCTGCATCTGCACTTGATGGTCTGACTGGTGCTAACGATGACCAAAACGTAGGTATCAACATTCTTCGTCGTGCAATCGAAGCTCCGCTTCGTCAAATCGTAGCCAATGCTGGTGATGAGCCATCTGTAGTAATCAATGCTGTGAAGAACGGTGAAGGTAACTATGGTTATAATGCTGCGACTGGTGAATATGGCGACATGTTGGAAATGGGTATTCTTGACCCTGCAAAAGTAACTCGTTCTGCACTTGAGCATGCAGCGTCTGTTGCTGGCCTGATGTTAACAACAGAATGTATGATTACTGAAATTCCAGAAGACAAGCCAGCAATGCCAGATATGGGTGGCATGGGTGGTATGGGCGGTATGATGTAAACCTCAGCGTACCCAAACTTCAAAAACCTCGTATCGTCAGATACGGGGTTTTTTTTATGGCGCAGTTTTTGTAATGTAGAGATTGCACACATGAAAAGACAAAATCACCTAGCTATTTTTTATTTACACATTAAATGTGTAATATGTATCTAAACTCCTTTTTTTTGTGAATAAAACTCATTATTCTTTTTAGAACAATAAGAAAAACAAATGATTAAATAAATGTAATGCAGATTGGAGTAGGCATAAAGGGGATAAAAATGGATAACCGAGAACACGAAATTATAGGCAGTATTTATGATGCCGCTGTAGATGTGAATTTATGGCCGCAAGTAATTGAAAAAATTGTTCAATATACAGACAGTAAAACCGCCATTTTTACTGCCTTAGATCAATTTAGTCCAAGTTACGATTTTTTATTTAGTCACAATATTCCAGATGAAGCTTTGCATGCCTATCGTGATGAGCGGATTCGTGTGATTGACATGCAGTTACACCGAGTATTGTGGGAAAATTTAGGTGTGGGCCAAGTAGCGAGCTCGGATTTATCGCATTATGGGGAAAACCCTGAAAGTGATGAATATATCTTTTATGAACGGTGTTTGAATCCGACGGGAATTAGTTATATCTCGGCTGTTTTGCTCGATCAGGGTTCACATCGCTGGGCGGTTTTGGGATTACACCGTGCGCCAGATGTAGCGCCGTATCAACAAAAAGAGTTGGATTTTTTAAAGCATTTGGGTGTGCATTTACGCCGTGCTTTACAAATCCATCGTCAGTTTAGTTTGGTTAAACAAGAAAATTTAAGTTTGTATAGCGTGCTCGATCATTTAAAAACAGGTGTAATTTTGCTTGATCATCAGCTGAGTTTGACTTATTCAAACCCTTTAGCTCAAAGCATGCTGGAACACGATTCATGTTTAGATTTGGATTTGTATAATCGATTAAAAACCCATGCTTATGATCAAAGTCGTTTAGATCAACTATTACATTCAGCGTTGTTGGGACAGTCGGCATTAAACGCAGATGTAGGCGGTGTATTGTCTTTGTCAGATGCGAAAGGACAACAATTAATGCTGACTATCGTACCTTGTTCTAAATTAAAAAATATGCAGCATCAAAATGCAGGACAACATCAAATTGCGGTATTTCTGACCGATAAACATCAGCACTATGCCTTGTCTAAAGCCTATTTGCAGCAAGCTTATCAATTATCTAAACGTGAGTTTGAGTTGTGTGAGTTGTTGTTGAATGGTTATAAGTTAGAAGAAATTGCGGAACATTGCGGGATTACCCTCAGTTCGGTGCGCACTTATTTTAAAAATATTTATGAAAAAACCCAATGCAACTCGCAAATTGAACTTATGCATTTATTAATGGGTTGTACCATTCATTTTGAGCATATTGGTTAAAGCTGCCTAAGTTTGGCTTAGGCAGCCTTAAAATATGTTTAGTTACTACGTTGTAGGGTAACAGAGTCTTCGCCTTGCGGATGCAAGGTTAGGCTTGTTCCGGAGATGCTATAAGTTGCATTCACTTTACTGCCATCCCAAGAGTCTTGTAAGCCACCGCAATCGTTGGTGTCATATAACACTTCTGTTGCGGCAAGTGTATTGGCTGTCATTGAATATTTGCCATATTCAATACCTGGGTTAGCGCAATCATCATCGCCTTCAGTGTCTAACAAGAAATAGAATCCTGTGTCAAAGAAAGCAAATAAATGAGTTTGATTAAATTGCCAAGTGCCGACTAAACCTGATGATTGTTTGACTTTAGTTAAAATATAGGTGCTATTACTTCCTACATCAGTCAGCACTAAATCTGTACCGTTATAACTTAGGCGGTAATGACCATCATTGTCTGGATGTGAAAGCCCGTAGTCTCCATTAGTATCTACTGAGATCACAGGGCTCAGCGCTGAAGTTAAAGCATTCCAATTTAGTCGTCCTGTTTCGATACCAGACTTCCCTGTTTCATCAGCTACATCTGCTTCACCTAGCGCATAACGTCCGTCTGGTAAAATATGTAATAAAACAGCAGATGTGTTGGTGCGTCCAATTTCCCAAGTTCCAGCAATATCTTTATAAAAGGTGGCTTGGAAGTTTTCTGCAGCTTTTTCTGGTGTCACGAGTTGGTCAACTGTGAGGGGTGTTTTGCTAAGCACTTCAGTTGCGAAGTCGGTGCTGCTTTGTTTAAAATCTAGATTTACAGCATTGAAGGCTGCTTGAGTCTCCTCACTAATCTCAATCCCATTACTATGGTCGCCATCGGCATCTAAAGATTGTAGCAATACCATTAAGTTGGTACGGGCATTTTCATTTTCAGTTAAATCTAGTGGGGTAATACGTGCTTTAGCTTCAATGGCTTCGCCCAGTTGCACATCACCAATCAGGAAGCGAACAGTATCGCCCTCCGCATATTCAAACTCACCTTTATCATTAGTTGTACCTTCAATACTATCACCTGAACTCGAAGCTCTGAGATATTTAACCCCAGTTACAGGTCCATCGGTCAGTATCCCAGTTTTTAGGGAGCTTGAAGGTGGGGGAGCAGAACTACCAGAATCATTGTCTGAACCGCCACATGCACTGAGTAAACCTGCTAAGGTTAAGCAAATTAACGTTTTTTTCATCATGATTTCCTTGTCATCTCGTTGTTTATAGACAAAGTATAAAAACATGGCTGAGTCGCTGCATATCCTAAAATGAGGAGGTTAAGGGCTTAAATCTGTGAGAAAAAATGAAGAAAAAACAATATTTTTGTGAAAAAGTATAATTTTTTGATTTTCAGTCACGGAAGATCCACTCGCCTATGTTAATTTGAAGAAAAATATTGCGTGTTTAAGCCCAATCGCCACCAGAAAGTGATCCTGTTTTATGCTGTCTAAATTTTTTATTGAACGTCCTATTTTTGCTGGTGTGCTCGCCATTATGGTGATGGCACTCGGGATTTTTTCAGTATTAAATTTACCAGTAGAACGCTATCCAGACATTGCACCACCTCGTATCACTGTCAGCGCAACCTATACGGGAGCTTCGGCAGAAACCGTTGAAGAAAGCGTCACACAGGTTTTAGAACAGCAAATTAAAGGCTTAGATCACTTACTGTATTTCAGTTCTAGCAGTGATTCTTCAGGACGAAGTCGCATCAGCATTAGCTTTGAAAATGGTACCAACCCCGATACCGCACAAGTCCAGGTACAAAATGCGATTAATGGCGCAATTAACCGCTTACCTGAAGATGTGCAGCGTCAGGGGGTAAATGTCTTTAAATCATTGGGTGATACCCACATGGTCATTGGGCTGTACGATGCTACAGGCAAAAGCAGTAATATTGCCTTATCAGATTATATGATGAGCCATTTGGAACAAGACCTTGCCCGTATTGAGGGTGTAGGAGAGGTCGATGTTTTTGGTTCGCAATATGCCATGAGAGTTTGGCTAAACCCTTTAAAGCTTAAACAATATGCCTTAATGCCCAGCGATATTCGGGCAGCAGTACAAGCACAAAATACACAGGTTGCCGCAGGGGCAATTGGAGAATTACCGACTGCTCAGGATCAATACCTCAATGCCAAAGTTACCTCAGGTTCACGCTTAAAAACTGTAGAAGAATTTGAAAATATTATTTTAAAGGCCAATCAAACAGGCGGCTTTGTTTATTTAAAAGATGTTGCACGGATTGAGTTGGGCGCAGAAAATTACCAAAGTTTTAATACCATTAATGGTTTTCCATCGGCAGGTATGGGGATTTCCTTATCTTCAGGGGCGAATGCGCTGCAAACCTCAGCTTTAATTCAAAAAGAAATACAGCACTTAAAACAACAGTTACCTGATGGCTATCAAATCGTATTTCCAAGAGACAACACGCCATTTGTGCAGGAATCAATTAAAGAAGTGGTGAAAACTTTAATTGAAGCGGTCATTTTAGTCGTGATAGTCATGTTCCTATTTTTACAGAATTGGCGTGCCACGCTTATTCCCACCGTGACTGTGCCTGTGGTGATTTTGGGGACAATGGCCATTCTGCAAGTATTTGGCATGAGCATCAATACCCTGACTTTATTTGCGTTGGTCTTGGCGATTGGTTTATTGGTGGATGATGCGATTGTGGTGGTGGAGAACGTAGAGCGCTTAATGCATGAACAGCAGCTAAACGCTAAACAGGCCGCCATTGCATCCATGCAGGAAGTTAGTGGTGCTTTGGTGGGTATTACTTTAGTACTGACAGCAGTATTTATTCCTATGGCGTTTTTTGGTGGGTCAACAGGCGTGATCTATCGTCAGTTTTCCATTACGTTGGTTACGGCAATGTCTTTATCCTTACTGGTTGCGCTCATTTTAACGCCTGCATTATGTGCTTTGATTTTAAAGCCGAATCCACAGCCTGCAAAATGGGCGTTGTGGTTTAATCAAAAACTGGAACAACTCAAACAACGCTATCTCCAGCTTTCTGCATGGACCATGCAACATAAGAGCATCTGTCTGGTTGTTTTTGCCAGTTTGCTCACGGTCTTTGCCTTATTTTACCGTGCCTTACCTACCAGTTTTATTCCCAATGAAGATCAAGGCATGTTATCTGTTCAAATTAAATTACAAGAAGGTGCGCCATTATCGAAAAGCCGAGAAGTGGGAGAAAGTGTCCGTGCATATTTCATGCAGCAAGAGGCAGACAATGTTGACTTGGTGATGCTGCGTTATGGACGTAATTTTTCGGGAACGGGACAGAATTTAGGACAAGGCTTTATAGCACTTAAACATTGGGATGAACGCACGGGTAAAGCGAATACCGCAGAAGCCATTCGTGAACGGGCGATGCAACATTTTCGTCAGCATCCTGATGCCCAGATTATGATTGGATTGCCTGCTTCAGTACGTGGCTTGGGTCAAACCGACAGTCTAGAGTTTTGGATTCGGGATGTGAATGGTGCAGGGCGGGACTTTTTAACGCAACAGTTTGAAAACTTAGCGAAGCAAGCGACTCAATACACAAGTTTTGAAAATTTGGATCAGCGTGCTAATCCAGAAAAAGCTGAATTAAATGTCACAATGGATCAGAAACAAGCCATGGCAGCGGGTCTAACCCAAACTGCAATCAACAGCACTTTGTCGGCTGCATGGGGTGGCAATTATATTAATGATTTTATTGATCGTGGCCGAATTAAACGTGTGATTATGCAAGGCGATGCTGAGTTTCGTGCCCAACCTGAAGATTTATATCAGTGGTCGGTACGTAATCAACAAAACCAGATGGTGCCATTTAGCCAGTTTGCCCAGCTAAGCTGGGGCGGTGGGCCTGAAGTGGTCAATCGTTTCATGGGATATAGCGCCTTGCAAATGGAAGCCGATACGACAGAAGGCAAAAGTTCTGGTCAGGCTATGCGTGATTTGGAACAATTAGTTGCACAGCAACAAGGAATAGATTTGGCATGGAGTGGATTGTCTTATGAAGAAAATCAGTCCAGCGCTCAAGCCTTAATTTTATATTTGGTTTCAATTGGTTTTATTTTTCTGTGTTTGGCTGCCTTGTATGAAAGCTGGAGCATTCCAACCGCAGTAATGACTGCAATTCCATTGGGTATAGGTGGCAATATTCTATTTAGTTATTTTGCCGGCTTTCCTAACGACATTTATTTTCAAATTGCCTTACTGACCACCATTGGTTTGTCTTGTAAAAATGCAATATTAATTGTGGAATTTGCCTCTGTGGCGCAGCAGCAGGGAAAACAAGTGGTGCAAGCTGCTTTAGAAGGTGCGAGTTTACGGCTTAGACCAATTTTAATGACTTCATTGGCATTTGGCGCAGGTATTTTGCCGCTAGTATTTGCCTTTGGTGCAGGTGCAGCAAGCCGTCAGGAAATTGGGGTGAGTGTTTTAGGTGGAGTTATTTTTGGCACAATTTTAGTGCTTGTTTTTATTCCGTTTATGTATGTGCTGGTTCGTTCTATATTTCAAGTGAATCGTTCATCACCCATAAACTAAAGATGTTTTTTATTAGGCACTTAGCAAAATTATAGGCTATGATATGAAACGCTAAAAATCTTGCATAAATCTACAGATTTTCGGTTTTTTAAGGGTTGGTTTGGGCCGAGACACTGCGCCCATTCTTCATTTTACGTTTTTGGAATGATGGAGTGGGTGAGAGCAATGACCAATCTGCACGCTGAACAGTTAGAACAAGCCTTACAATTGCATCAGCCAAGCACAGTACACAGCCTGATCGACAGTATCAATCCTGCCGATTTAGCCGACTTGATGCAGTATTTAAGCCTGAAAGCACAGCTGAGTTTAATTGAACAAATTGACAGTGCTGCCTTGGTGATGGAATTTTTACCACTGCATTCACAACTTCAAATTGCCGAAGCGATTGCACCGCAGCAATTGGTCAAACTGATTTCAGCCATGCATTCAGATGACCGCACCGACTTATTTAAGTTACTTTCTCCGCATTTACAGCGTTTTGTCAGCTTACACATTACGGAAGAAAAACGCGCACAGATTCAGACTTTAGCGCGCTATCCTGAAGAATCTGCGGGCGCGATTATGAGTTCGGATTTCGTGGTGCTCTCGCCAGAACTGAACATGCAGCAAGCTATAGATGAATTGCGCAGAATGACCACAGATCGGGAAACTTTGTACCTGATTTATATTGTCGATGAACTAATGAAACTATTGGGTGTTATTTCTTTAAGGGAAATTATTCAAAACCCGCCTGAACAAAAAATTAAAAATGTGATGTGCACCGATTTGGTCACAGGTTTGGTGACTGAAGATCAGGAAAGTATCGCGCAAAAACTCAGCCATTATGATTTTTTGGCCTTACCGATTGTAGATGATGCACAGCATTTACTGGGGATTGTCACCTATGATGATGCGATGGACGTGGTACAGGCAGAAACTACAGAAGACTTTTTAAAATCCAGTGCGGTAGCGTCTTCACCTGGCATGAGTATAAAAACTGCGCCAATTTTATTTTTATATCGCAAACGTGTGTTTTGGTTGGTGATTTTGGTATTTGGCAGTTTATTGTCTGGAATTGGCATTGCGCATTATGAAGACATTATTGCAGCACATATTGTACTGGTTTTTTTCTTGCCGCTTTTGGTCGGTAGTGGTGGTAATGCGGGTTCTCAGTCTGCGACCTTAATGGTACGGGCACTGGCTACAGGTGATGTGCAATTTAAAGATTGGCTGCATTTACTCGGACGTGAAAGTTTGGTGGCGCTATGTTTGGGTGGAACGATGGCTTTTGCGGTTTCAATTTTAGGCTATTACCGTGGCGATATGATGGTGTCTGTGGTATTGGCACTGAGTATGCTGGGCATTGTGCTGATGGGTTGTTTAATTGGCATGAGTCTACCTTTTATTTTGCATCGCCTGAAACTAGACCCTGCCAGCGCCTCTGCACCTTTGGTGACTTCGATTTGTGATGCAACGGGTGTGGTGGTGTACTTATTTATTGCTTCACAGTTGTTACTTTAAACGCTGTCGGTGATGATGACTCATTCAACACCTCATCTTAAAACTTTTTGCATTGATCAAAATTCTGTTTATAAAATCATAACAGACCTGAGTAAAAAACTGCTTTATTCTCAATTAGATTGCATTTACCCAACGATACGTTTTCTATGCCAGAACCAGCATCTTCAAAAAAACTTAGCCAGCAAGAGGTGATTCGCTTAGAGCGCGATTTAGCCAAGTTTGCCAATATGATGGATTCTGTGGTGCGTATTCCATTTACCAAGCAGGGTGTGGGGGCAGATGCCGCATTAGGCACTGTACCTGTCGCGGGGGATGTCGCAGGTTTTGCACTGACCTGTTATGCGATTTATAAAGCCAAACAAATTGGTGTACCGCAAACTAAACTCACGCCAGTGATTAAACTTGCTGTGATGGATGCAGTAGTTGGTTTTGTGCCAATTGTCGGCACAGTATTTGATGTATTTATTCGTCCAAGCCGTAAAGCTTTAGATGTAGTGCATACGCATATCCGTGAAGAATATCAGATTCACAGTGAGCATCATGTGGTACATCCTTTTTTACATGAGCGATTGGAACGCAAACAACAGCAGTCGGCATTTTGGCGTAATCCAGTGGTGGCGTGGCTGTGGTTACATTTGCCTGATTTGCTTGGCGTGATTTTTCTTATTTTCTTTATTTGGGCGGTCTGGCTTGGTGCAAGTTGGTTGTGGCACTGGTCACAAAGTTTTGCCGTTTAAAACAGCCCGTTTAAAAAGTCCAAAACCATCTGGCAGATTCAATTTACAGACATGAAAAAAGCTTCCCTGAGGAAGCTTTTTGGTGTCGCTGTTAATGTGTTGCTATGCGTATTAAGGTAAATTTAATTGCTGTAAGGCCGCAACACGTTGTTCAATGCTTGGGTGAGTTTGGAATAACGCTGCCAAGCTAAAACCTTCTTCTTTACCTGCAGAAATCGCAAAAGCTTTCATTTCTTTTGGCATTGCATCTGGCATTTCAGATTCTGCTTGTAAGCGTAATAATGCAGAAATCATGGCTTGTTTACCTGCCAAACGTGCACCTGCTTCATCGGCACGGTATTCACGTTGACGCGAGAACCACATCACGATTGAAGAGGCCAAAATACCAAATACGATATCCAGTACAATGGTAATTGCAAAATAAGCCAAGCCAGGTCCTTCGCCGTCTTCACGACCAAATACGTTACGGTCAATGAAGTCACCTGCAACACGGGCAAAGAACATGACGAATGCGTTGACCACACCTTGAATGAGTGCCAAGGTCACCATGTCGCCATTGGCAACGTGACCAATTTCGTGTGCCAAAACTGCACGTAATTCATCTTTGTTCATACGCTCAAGCAGCCCTGTAGATACAGCGACTAAAGCATCGTTTTTATTCCAACCTGTTGCAAAAGCATTCGATTGGTAAGAAGGGAAAATACCCACTTCTGGCATTTTGATACCAGCACGTTGCGACAATTGCGCAACTTCATTTAATAACCACGCTTCAGCTTGGTTACGAGGGGCATTCGGGTCAATTAATTCAGTCCCAGTTGTTTTTTTCGCCATCCATTTAGACATGAATAGTGAAATTAAAGAGCCAACCATACCAAAGACAAAACAGATGACCAACAGGTTGCCTAGGTTTAAGCCACCCGCGCCATGGTAACTACCGACACCGAAGAGTGACAAAATTATGCCAGCTACAACCAGTACCGCGAGGTTGGTTAGCAAGAACAAACCAATCCGCATCATTGAGTAAATCCTCTTATATTAAAAATGTAATCTGATTTATTAATAAACCATGCCGTAAATATGCGGTGTATGTATTAAAAATTCAAGAAAAAATAATAAAACTGTACTAAAAATATTTTGCGCTGATACTGCAATTGGCATTTCAAAAAGGCTTGCGTTGCCGCAAGCTCAAATGAAGTGCTGTAGCTTTTATTCTGAAATAAAAATACGTGCCGAAGCCGTGGCATTCCCTGTCGCGTAAGAACCTGCAGGTGCATCGGTAAAGCGACCATCGGCAGCCATAATAATTTGACGTTGTGGACGTTTGTTTGCCGCCACTTGATGATTACTGGCAGTGTAATTGTCTGACTGCGCAATCACTTGTGCATTTTGACTCTGAGTATTGCTATTGTTATTTGCCGTAATCGCGTTACTGCCAGAACTTGCACTAACGCCGCTAGCATATAGGTTGCTATAGCGACTGGTCACACGACGTACATAATCCTGTGTTTCACGAAAAGGCGGTACGCCGCCGTATTTTGCAACATTGCCTTCGCCTGCGTTATAGCCCGCCAAAGCTAAAGTGGTGTTGCCATTAAAGCGTTTGAGTAACCAAGCCAAGTATTTTGCACCCGCCATAATGTTTTCATGCGGGTCATAAGCATTGCTAACATTAAAACGTCGTGCTGTCGCAGGCATGAGCTGCATTAAACCTTGCGCACCGACAGGCGAGCGGGCGTTGACATTAAACCCCGATTCAGTATGCATTACCGCTTTAATTAGACCTTCTGAAACACCGTGTTGCTGTGCTGCCTGCTGAATAATATGGTCAAAGGCATTTTTATTGCGGCTATAACTTGGCAATACCGATGCTTCGGAATTGCCCCAGTTGCGATAACTGTGAATATTGCTGTCTGGATAATAGGTGACTTTTACTTTTGTCAGCGAACGATCTGCACTTTTACGGTTGGTCAGCAAGGTACTGCCATTGCTGTCCTTATACATATAAATTTGACCTGCGTGCGTTGTCGTTGCCAAAGGCATGATGCTGGCAGTCCCCAAAATATACAGTAAAAAGGCATTAATTTTATTGTTCATGCTGTGAATACACTAAAAGCTGTCCCCAAACAGTTATGAGGAGTTTAACAAAAATCTCACAGATGAAAAGGCTTTGTACAAATTCATTTACAGTAGTGTCGAAAAAAATCAAGCTTAATTGCTGACAGAGTAATCAAAAAAAATATTTATTTTTTTTTAATTGGATCAGCTTGACACACTTAAGTGTATGATTTTAAATTAAAATAAAATCGATCAAAAAGTAATCAATTTAAAGAGAAGCCTTAGAATAACGGCAAGAGGCGTTGTCAAGTTGTTTTAAATCCACAAAGTTATCCACAGCTTTTGTGGAAAACTGTGGAAAAGTCCAAAAGATAAGCATCTTGGCGAAAAAGTGAACCTGAGGGTTCAAACTTGCCGCAGAAAAAACGATCTGCGCAGACAAAAATAAAGTGTGCAAACAGAAATGAACGCGCAGTCAGAAATTAAGTTCTCTGACGAAAAGGAAGATTGCGATGAAATTACATTCTTTTGATGCGGGATTGGTCTGAATCGGCTAAAATTGCGCGGTAATTTTTTTCATGGGTTAATCGCGTCTATGTTCTCACCAGTTGAGTCCGATCAAGGCTTTAATTTCAAACCAGAACTTCCAACCAGCTCTGCGTATTATCGTTTGTTGAAAAAGCTGCGTCGCCAAGTCGGGCATGCGATTCGTGACTTCAACATGATTGAAGATGGCGATAAAGTCATGGTGTGTATTTCTGGTGGTAAAGACAGTTATACCTTGCTGGACATTATGTTGCAGTTCAAGCGCATCGCACCCATCAATTTTGATGTGGTGGCTGTGAACTTAGACCAAAAGCAACCGGGCTTCCCTGAAGATGTATTGCCGCGTTATTTAGAAGAAAATAACATCCCATATTACATTTTAGAAAAAGACACCTATAGCATCACCAAGCGTTTAACGCCTGAAGGTAAAACTTACTGTGCAGTGTGTTCGCGTTTGCGTCGTGGTTCTTTGTATGGCTTTGCGCAGGAAATAGGGGCAACCAAAGTGGCGCTTGGGCATCACCGTGATGATATTTTGGCGACTTTTTTCTTAAACTTGTTCCATGGCGGTAGCTTAAAAGCCATGCCACCGAAGTTGTTGTCATCAGACAAGAAAAATATGCTGATTCGTCCACTGGCTTATGTGGAAGAAAAAGACATCATTAAATATGCAGAAATGCGTAAATTCCCAATTATTCCGTGTAACTTGTGTGGTTCACAGGAAAACTTACAGCGTGCCATTATTAACGACATGTTACGTGAGTGGGATAAAGCACATCCTAAGCGTTTGCACAGTATTTTTGGCGCATTACAGAATGTATCGCCATCGCAGTTGGCAGACCGTGAATTATTCGACTTTGAAGCGTTAGACAGCCAGCGCGTATTTGATTTTGCCGATCAGGCCGAACAAAACGCAGCAGAGCAAAACAAACGCATCAATATGGTCAATTTAGGCTACGCTGCAGACTAAGCGATAACAGCCTGTCAATCCCTTTAAAATGTAATCAACACCAAGCCAGAGCTTGGTGTTTTTTTATGAATTTGATTTATTTGAGAAAGTCGTCATTTCGACTAAAAATACAAAAACTGAACGTCCCGTACAAAATTTCTTAGCCTTTCACGAAAGGTTCATGCTATAACAATCAGCAAGCAAAACAGCTTAATAATGATGGTGTCTGGATAGACAACACACATGCACAAATATATTGAGGAAAAATCATGCCTGCTTTTTTAACTGATGATTGGTTTGCAACTGTAGAAAATCTAACGGCTCAAGCTGGTGATTTAAACCTACCTCCAGCACTTGCAAATCTGGCAATTAACTTAGTGGTGACTGATGCTGCAGGCAACACAGAATTGTCTTTAGATGGCGGTAAAATCCAAAAAGGTTTGGCGGACAACGCAAAAACAACATTAAATATGGATGCGGAAACTTTACGTAAAGTATTCCTAGAGTTTGACATGGCGGCTGCTATGCAAGCCTTTATGACAGGTAAAATCAAAGTACAGGGCGATATGTCACAATTAATGGCATTACAAACTGCAAAACCAAGCCAAGAACAAAAAGACTTATTTAAGAAGATTCTTGAGCAATCTGCTTAATTCAAGCGATTTACGCTGTAGCAGGCGAATTTCCCGCTATAGTACAAAAAAGCCTAGCTGAAGTATCAACTAGGCTTTTTTATGCACTGCAGCTTTAACAGCGCATTATTCATGTTTGAATTGCAGCTGATATACACTGCAACTCAATCACGCGAGGTAAATTTTAGATATTCACCAATTGCGGTGTGGTCTTAATATGCTCAAGGTAGGCGCGAATACGAGTCACATATTGCACTGCTTGACGATAACGACCGTTGCTCGCTTTGTTACGGTCTAAATACGCATATAGGTTAACCCAATTGTTCGGGTTTTTGCCTTGTGAGCGAATACGCTTCTGAATTTGACTGACTGCACCAGGACCCATGTTATAAGCGACTAGGGCATACCAGTTACGATCAGGAAATGGAATATGCTCATAACGGCTCAGCATTTGGTCATAATACTTAGCACCACCCTGAATACTTTGTGCAGGATCGGTACGGTTGCTTACGCCCATCGCTTTGGCTGTATTATTGGTCAGCATCATAATACCGCGCACACCTGTTGGCGAAACCGAGTTGGGTTTGAGGTAAGATTCCTGATAACCAATTGCCGCCAAAAGATGCCAGTCTAAATCGTACTGCGTGGCAGTCTTTTTAAAGTTGGCCTTATATAAAGGTAAACGATTACGCAAATCCCGCTGGATCACATCCCACGATTCTTGTTTGACCACATTACGATTATAAAATGAAGCCAATTGGGTAATTGAGCCGTTTTGCTTGCCACGACAAACAAAGTTGCTTGCGGTTTGGCTAAGAGGATCATCTGCGTGTTTAAACACCCAGTTCAGCTCACTATTTAAACCATTACGCTTTAAAGTATTTAAATCGCCACAACTGGCAGAAAATGCCGTGAGTTGCTGCTTTTCGATGCTTTGGATACTCGACGTGGTCATGGCAAAGTTCGCTTTACCAGAAGACACCCATTTTAAAGCGGTCGCATTGTCGCTTACCGTTTTAAATTCGAGTTTCACATTCATGCTGTCGGCATAGTTACGCACAAGGTCATAACCAAAGCCATGTAAATGTTGTCCATCTTTAAACACTGTGGTTGGATTTTCCACAGACACAACGGTCAATTTGTTCTGATTGACGACGCTGTCAAATTGATGAACGGCTTTGCCTGCGTTAATACTGTGGAATGGGAGAACAACAGTACTGAAAGCGAGGACTTTGAATGGGAGGCGATTAAAAAATGAGTGAAGGCTAAGCCTAGACCCAGACGTTGAACTACTGTGCATGTTGGCTCCGCTACAAGTAATTTATGCCCTAAAAAGCAAAGGCAACACACCTTAAACTTTTTCAAGTTTGATAAATTCAATAAGGGTTGGGCAGTCATGACGTCATTCAAAATGACTTGGGATTAAAGGGAAAATGTGTAAAATTTATACACAGGTTAAAAAGTGATCAAAACTAAAAGATGTGCGAATAATAAAGATGAAAATTTTGGATGTCAAATTTTGTACATAAATTTTTTGAAAAATGTAACATAAGATATTCATTTCATTGAGAAATAAATTTTATAAATTTTTATTGTGTATAAAAATGCAATAAAATATAGGATTGATGTTAACCAAATGTAAAAAACCGGCTGCAAAAACACCATGAAATCTAACTTAATTACACGTTCTGGACACGATAAACTCGTGGCTGAGTTACAGCATTTGTGGCATGAAGAACGCCCTGAAATCACCAAAAAAGTAAACTGGGCGGCAAGTCTCGGCGATCGCTCTGAAAACGCAGATTACCAATATAACAAACAGCTTTTGCGTAAAATTGACCGTCGGGTACGTTATTTGGGCAAGCGTTTAGAAGAGCTGCGTATTGTCGATTTTGCACCAGAACAAGAGGGTAAAGTATATTTTGGCGCATGGGTCGAAATTGAAAATGAACAAGGCGAGCAAAAGACCTTGAGAATTGTGGGCGTGGATGAAATTTATGATCATCATCCACAACATATTTCGATTGATTCACCTATGGCTAGAGCTTTGTTGTCTAAACAGGTAGATGATGAGGTGGAAGTGCAGACGCCGTTAGGCAAAAAGAGCTGGTTTATTAATTCGATACGCTATGAAAAGCCTGAAATTGCAGAAAATGACTGATTTTTGATTTTATTTTGAACATTTGGATCATAATTTTTAGAAAATATTTGCCAAGCTGAATTTTTCTTTATATGATAGCCGCCATTGGAAGCGTGGCAGAGCGGTTTAATGCACCGGTCTTGAAAACCGACGAGGGTGTGAGTCCTCCGTGAGTTCGAATCTCACCGCTTCCGCCAAATATTACCAACAAAGCCCTGACATTGTCAGGGTTTTGTTGTTTTTGGGGTTTATGCAACGTAAGCCTGTAGTAAGCTAAATAAAATAATATTTTGGAGAACAGTTTTGGGGTTAAATAGTAACTATATTCTTGCAGACTCAGATTTATTAGGAAGTTTTGGGTTTGAAGACTATTCTGTGTTTTTAAATGTAGATGATAAAAGTTTTTTGCGACACTTAAAGAATGATGCAGAATTAAGTGATTTTGAGGAGTCTTTAAAGCTTTATTCTGCAGCTATCCACGAATATCGACATTACTTTGATATGACGCATACAACTTATGGGATTACTCATTTTTATAATTTAGATCAAGCATTAAGACAAAGATTTAAGCAGAATAAAGGTGATGAATTTAGTTTTCATAAAATAAAAAGTTTTACGAATGAATTAAAAAAGATTAGATATCCATCTTATTACAGTCATTTATGGCAGGAAGATAATAGCAAGCAATGGGAGTTGCGACCTACTATCGGAAAGGTCTTTGATTCTTATGGGCACGTATCTGATAGACCAGTTTTATTTGCTCGGTATTTTAATTCTCAGGGTGAGGCTTTATCTAGACACCCTTTTTCAATGGTGAGTTTATTGGAATGCTCTGCGACTATTGATGAATATATAAATTCTATGGGGCTTATTTCGTCGTTATCTAAAAATGAAGCAAGTTATAATTTTCTAATAGCCCGTTTTGATAAAATTAATATGGATTATATTTATAATATTAATTTGACAGAATACTCGACTTGTTTTCATTTAACTGCTAACCGCTTTAGAATTACACATTTACAAAAATTATTTGATATTTCTAGGGTTCTAATAGATATATGTTTGAATTTCACAGAAAGGCATTTTGAATTATTGAATCAAAGTAATTTAGTGGATCGGCTATATAAGCCATCACAGAGGTTTAGTGCTGAAGAATTACAAGATTATATTTATTTCAATTCATCTTTAAAAAATGGTCTTAAATTTTTAGAACGACCAATTTTATTTTATGTATTATTAAATTTAATGGAAATAAAAGAATACCACAATAAACAAGAGGTAATTGGCGAGTTGGACAAAATCCTCAATATTTGTGGTTTGACATGCAAAGATATAATGATTGATTCAAAAGCTTTTATAAAAGATAAAGCTAGACTAGTCTTCAACTCTCAAAGGCTTTGTTGCACAAAGATTTGAAATGCAAAGCGCCCCTAATTGAGCCAAATTTAAGGCGTAACTTGGGTAAGTGGTCGACCTAATTCCGTAAATCTGTTAAGAACTGCTACACGTGCATGGATCTC